>JACDGQ010000283.1 GCA_013821615.1 Planctomycetota bacterium | reverse complement strand
CAAGAAGACCACTCCCAGCGAGGCGAAGCCCAAATGAAGCGCACCTCCCTCCCGCTGCTGGCCGCGTGCCTGCTGCTGCCGTTCGCGGCGAGCGGCGCTGCGCTCGAGCCGGCGCCCGCGACCATCATCCTCACCGACGGGTCGCAGGTCGCCAATGCCTGGGTGACCAGCGAGACCATCGACCAGGTCGAGTTCATTCTCGGCGACCCCAAGGGCGCCCATCCGGTGGCGTCGACCAAGCCGCGCTCCAAGTACGTGCGCGTCGACTACACCGCGGCCGAGGACCCCAGCTTCCAGCGCGGCGAGGTGCTGCGCGTCCAGAAGGAGGCAGACAAGGCCATCGAGCAGTACCGCAAGGCGCTGACCACCGCCAAGTACCAGTGGGAGCTGGTAAGTTCGTCGGTGGCGCTCGCCGACCTGCTCGGCCGGCAGAAGAAGGTCGACGAGGCGCTCGCCGCGCTCAAGGAACTGACCGACCGCTTCCCCACCACCGTCAAGCTGCCCGAGGCGACCTGGCGCCGCGCCGACCTCAAGCTCGCCAAGGGCGACAACGACGGCGCCGCCGCCGACTACGCGCTGCTCGCCAAGAACGCCGAGGCGTGGGGCTCGCCCGAGGGCGGCATGCGCGGCATCCTCGGCCAGGCGCAGGTGCTGCGCGCGGCCAAGAAATTCCCCGAGGCGGCGGCGTTCCTCGCCGCGGCGCTCGGCAGGATCAAGGTCGACGAGGATCCCACCGCCTGGGCGAACATCGGCCTGGCCATGGCCGGCGACCTGATCGCGGCGGGCAAGGCCGACGACGGCCTCGCCGCGCTGCGCCACGTCGCCTACGCACCCGTCGCGGTCGAGTCGCAGTGCCGCGCTCATCTGGAGTGGGCGCGCCAGCTCGCGGCCGCCGGCAAGCTGACGGTCGCCTTCGACCACGCCGTGCTCGCCGCCAAGCTCGGCAGCAACGAGCGCGAGGTCGAGATGGCGGGCGACAAGCTCGCCCGCGAGATCAGCGCCAAGATCGACAAGGATTCCACGATCTCCAACGAGGATCGTGCCGAATACCGCAAGTACCTCGGCGCCCTGTGAAGCCGATCCGCCCTGGAGCGTCCATGACCCCGCGCCGCACCGCCCTCCTCATGCTGTTCGTCGCCACGGGCTTCTCCGCAGGCGCGGCGGTGGCCGCCGACAGCGACGGCAAGGACCTGATCTATCGCAAGAGCAGCAGCCTGGCGCTGCCGGCCTACATCGAGTCCGAAACCGCCACCGACATCACCTACCGCACCCTCAAGGGCGACAACGTCGCGCTCAACCACCTCAAGCCGAACGAGGTGGTGCGTATCGTCTATGCCGGCATGGAGGCCGGCTCGTGGAAGCGTGGCGAGGAGGAGAAGGCCGCGGGCAACTACGAGACCGCCGCCGAGCGCTTCAACCAGGTCGCCACCGGCATGCGCGAGTGGGAGAAGACCTACGGCAGCTACGCCGAGGGCGAGTGCTGGGAACTGGCCGGCAAATACGCCGACGCCGCCAAGGCCTTCGCCGGGGTGGTCAACGGCTTCGCCGGCAACCCGACCGGCACGCCGCCGGTCGCGGCGCACCGGCTGTGGCTCGATGCCAAGTACCACATGGGCATGGACTATGCCCTGTCCAAGAACCCCGACGCGGTCAAGGTCGCCGACGAACTCGAGGCCCTCGACAAGAAGTCGAGTGTGCCGGCCGCGGCCTCGCGCGCCTACGCGATCCGTTGCGCGATCGCCGGCGGTGAGGGCAACGTCGCGAAGTTCACCGAATTCATGCGCAAGAACACCTTCCGCGTCTTCGACGAGCAGGAGGTGTGGTTCCACTTCAGGATGTACTGCGCCGAGGCGCTGCGCGGTCCGCTCAAGAAGCCCAAGGACGCGGTCGCGATCTTCCGCGAGATGGAGCTGCAGATCACGCCGGCCCAGCCGGAGCGCCTCGCCCAGGTCAGCCTCGGCCTCGGCCTGTGCCTGAAGGAGGGCGGCGACAAGGACAACGCGTTGCTGCAGCTGCTCAAGCTCGACGTGCTGCCCTACGGCTCGCCCGACCAGAAGTGCGTGGCGCGCTTCCACGCCGCGCAGCTGGTCTGGGAGCAGGCCCAGACCATGAAGACCCTGCCCGATCTGGCCAAGGACCCGAAGAAGGTCGCCTTCGTCAAGGAGCAGGAGCGCGTCGCGCGGGTGATCGCCGCCGCCGCCGCCGACGGCCCCGCCAAGAACCCGGTGACCGCCCAGGCCATCGCCATGGTCAAGGAGTTCGGCCCCGATCCGGACGCGCCCAAGGAGGTGTCGAAGGCGCCCGGGGCGGCAGCGACGGAACCGCCGAAATAGTCGGCTTGGGCTTTCTTGGCCTCATCGGGATCTTTAGGTTCCTCGTCGTCCGAAGTGGAAGCTTTCCGCCCATCGCGGGAAAATGAAGCCTGATCGAACAAGAGGAACGGAGAAACGGAGGACGGCAGCGAGCCAGTGAAAAAAAGCGAAATCGGGAAAAACGGCATCGCCCTCTCTTGGCTGTCCTCCGTTTCTCCGTTCCTCTTGTTCGATCCTGCATCCGCTGTTCTGAGCGACGAGACTCGAGTGGGCAATGGATCCACGACGAATGACGAGGGGTCTATAAATCCCCGGAATCCCGCTGAGAGCTCAGCCGTTGTTGAGCATCTTGAGCACCGTCTGCGGGATCTGGTTGGCCTGCGCGAGCATCGCCGTGGCCGCCTGGTAGATGATGTTGTTGCGCGCGTAATTGGCGCTTTCCGCGGCGAAGTCCACGTCGCGCAGGCTGCTCTCGGCGGCAGTCAGGTTGGTGATCGAGCTCTGCAGCGTGCTGAGCGTGGTCTCCAGGCCGTTCGCCTGGACCGCACCGAGCCTGCCGCGCGCCGAGCTGACCTCGTTGATCGCCGCGTCGATGACCTGCAGCGCCCTGGTCGCGTCGCCGACCAGCAGAGTATGGCCGTTGCTGAGATCCTGCAGGCTGCCGAGGTTGCTGCCGGCCAGCCCGGCGCTGTGGCCGAGGGCCGCGGCGCGCATGTCCGGGATGTCGATGGTGGTGGTCTGGTTGGCCAGTGCGCCGGTCTGGATGAAGGTCGTGCCGGTGCGGGTCGCGCCGTAGCTGCCCGCGGGCACCGTGGTGACCGACCCGACCGCGCCGCCGCTGGTGTCCCGCACCGTCCAGCTGAACGCGCCGGGCGCGAACGCCGTGTAGGGTGGCGCGGCCTCGGGACCGCCGGCGAGGTTGGTGAAGGTCAGGCCGCCGGGCGAGGTGCCGTCCTGGGTCAACGTCAGCGAGCGCACGGTGCCCGCCGCATCGGTGTAGGCCAGGTCGATGGTCTGGGCGGCCGCGGCGGTGAGGAAGGTGTTGGTCGGTCCGGTGGTGTCGGAATCGAGCAGGCCGATGCCCGCGCCGGTCATGTCGCTGCTGCTGATGGTGAAGGTCTGCGCGCCGCTGGAGGTGCTCTCGACGGTGAGCGCGCCGGTGCCGGCGTCGTAGGCGGCTTTGGCCCCGATCTGGGCGCTGAAGGCGTTCACCTGGGCGAGGAAGTCGTTGATCGTGGCATTGGCCGGCAGCGTCAGCGTGCGGCTGCCGAGCGCGCCGGCGATGGTCACCGTGCCGCCGGCGATGCCGGTCAGCGGCTGTCCGTTCTGGATCAGGCCCTGCAGCGGCGCGGTGGCCGCGGCGGGGGTCACGCCATTGGTGGTGAGGGTCGTCTGATAGGTGCTGCGCGCCAGGGTGATGCCCGGCGCGGCGACGGTGGCGGTGAGCGGGCTGCCGGCCAGGATCCCGCCCGGCAGCTGCGCGGCGTTCTGGGTTGAGGCGGAGAACAGCGCCTGCGCCGGCACCGCCAGGGTGTTGTCGGCGAGCGCGCCCTGGAGCAGCTTCTTCGAGCCGAAGCTCGCGCTGTCCGCGGTGCGGGTGATGCTGGCCACCGCCGCGTCGAGCTCGTCCTGCAGCGCCTGGCGGCTGGTGACATCCTGGATGCCGTCGTTGGCCGCCTGCACCGCGAGCGTGCGCATGCGCGAGAGCAGCGCCGAGATCTGGTCCATCGAGCCCTCCGCCGTCTGCACCATGGTCACGCCTTCCTCGCTGTTCTGGCTGGCCTGGGTGATGCCGCTGAGGTGGTGGCGGAGGTTGTTGGCCAGCACCATGGCCGCGGGATCGTCGCCGGCGCGGCTGATGCGCAGACCCGAGGACAGCCGGCTGATCGAGTCGCTCAAGCTGCGGTCGGCGGCGACCAGGTTGGCGTGGGCATGCTGGGCGGAGACGTTGAAACCGATCGAGAGTGACATGGGGGTCTCCGCGGGGGGTAACGCAAGCGGCGGGCCAAGCGGGCGTCCTGGGCTAAGTGGATGCCCCGGATAGAACCGGAGGGCGCGGAGGCGCGGAGGGGAGGCAGGAGGCGTTGGAGGGCGGTACGTTGGCGACCTGCGCTGGCAGCCGCTCTCCCAGCTCGCACTCCTCTTCCCTCCGCGCCTCCGCGCCCTCCTGGTCTATCCTGCCTCACCTGCGGGCCGCCAGGAAGACGTTGCAAGTGTTCCAGCGCGCGCGCGGCGGTTGCGGATTCGCGCGCAGTGATGCATCCTGGTGTCCGGGGGACGGCACGTGATCGGGTACGGACGCCATTGCATCACCGAAGAGGACATCGCCGCGGTGGCGGAGGTCCTGCGCGGGCCTGCCCTGACCTGCGGAGCGGCGGTGGAGGCCTTCGAGGCCGCGATCCGCGCGGCGAGCGGGGCGCCGTACGCGGTGGCGGTGGCCAACGGCACCAGCGCGCTGCGCCTGCTCTACCAGGTCGCGGGCATCGGGCCGGGCACGCGCGTCGGCGTGCCGGCAATCACCTTCGTCGCGACCGCCACCCAGGCGCTGCTGCTCGGTGCCGAAGTGGTGCTGCTCGACGTCGATCCGCACACCCTGCTGCTGACCCCGGAGATCCTCGCCGCCTGCGGCGAGCGCCTGGATGTGGTGGTGCCGGTGCACATCGCCGGGCGGATGTGCGACCTCGCCGGGCTGGCGGCGGTCGCGGCGGCGCGCGGCACCATGC
>JACDGQ010000282.1 GCA_013821615.1 Planctomycetota bacterium | reverse complement strand
GCGCTGCGCATGGCCAATGCCGAGCTCGGCACCCGCGCCGCCGGCGAGCGCGCCGCGGCGGAGGAGTCGCGCGCGCTGCTCGGTCAGGTGCGCGAGCAGTTCGCCGATGCCTTCCGCGCGCTCTCGGCCGACGCCCTGCGCGCCAACAACCAGTCCTTCCTGGAATTGGCGACCAGCGCGCTCGCGACCTTCCAGGAGGGTGCGCGCGGCGACCTCGCGGGGCGCCAGCAGGCCATCGATGCGCTGGTCGCGCCGATCCGCGCTTCGCTCGAGCAGGTCGGCGGCGCGCTCGGCGAGCTCGAGCGCGCGCGCGTCGGCGCCTTCGCCACGCTCACCGAGCAGCTGCGCAGCCTGGCCGACGGCCAGGGCCGGCTGCAGGGCGAGACCGCGAACCTGGTGCGCGCGCTGCGCGCCCCGGCGGTGCGCGGACGCTGGGGTGAGATCCAGCTCAAGCGCGTGGTCGAGCTCGCCGGCATGCTCGAGTACTGCGATTTCTCGACCCAGACGGCCAGCGACGACGGCCGCCTGCGGCCCGACCTGGTGGTGCGCCTGCCCAACCGCAAGCACATCGTGGTCGACGCCAAGGCGCCACTGCAGGCCTACCTCGACGCGCTCGAGGCCGGCGACGAGGCGACCCGCGCGCTGCGCCTGCAGGACCACGCCCGCCAGGTGCGCGGCCACCTCCAGGCGCTCGGCGCGAAGGCCTACTGGGACCAGTTCGCGCCCAGTCCGGAATTCGTCGTGCTGTTCCTGCCCGGCGAGACCTTCTTCAGCGCCGCGCTCGAGGCCGATCCGTCACTCATCGAGGTCGGCGTCGACCAGCGCGTCATCCTCGCCACCCCGACCACGCTCATCGCCCTGCTGCGCGCCGTCGCCTACGGCTGGCGTCAGGAGCAGCTCAGCCGCAACGCCGACGAGATCAGCCGCCTCGGCGCCGGCCTGTACGAGCGCGTGCGCACCCTCGCCGAGCACTTCACCGACCTGCGCAAGGCCCTCGACCGTACCGTCGAGTGCTACAACAAGGCGGTCGGCTCGCTCGAGAGCCGCGTCCTGCCCGGCGCGCGCCGCTTCAAGGAGCTCGGCGCCGGTAGCGGCGACGACATCCCCCCGCTCGAGGGCGTCGACAAGGCGCCACGCGCCCTGCAGGCGGAGGCTTTCGCCGCGCCACCGCCCACCCCCGACAGCAATCACGAGCAGGCTGGCATTCGTGGGGCCTGACGGTAGCGTGCGTCCGGTCACCCTCCGGTAGGCCGACTCAACTCACCCGGACCGATTGGTCCCAGTCCAAGGATCCCAACCATGCGTACCCTCACCGCCTCCCTCGCGTTCCTCGGCGTGCTCGCCATCTCGGGCTGCGGCGATGATGCCAAGCCCGTCGTCGTCACGCCCGCGCCCACGACCACCCCGGCCCCCGCCGACGCCCCCAAGCCCGGCGCCGAGGCCGTCAAGGACGCCGCCAAGGACGCCGCCACCAAGACCGCTGATGACGCCAAGGCCGCCGCCGACGCCGCCAAGGCCGCCATCGACAAGAAGTAAGTAGCCGGCCGGCACACGCCGGCAGGCATCCGGGTCTCACCCGCGCCGCTCCACCGTCTGGTGGGGCGGCTTTTTTTATTGGCGCCGACGCCAGGCGGGTCAGGGCTTGAGCTCGGCCTCGCCCGCGACGGTGCCGCCGCTGGCGTCGGTAATGGTCGCGCTGACCTGGTAGAGGCGGCCTGCGACACTCGCGACCAGGGGCAGTGCCACCGCCGCCTGCCCCGCGGGCGCAATGGTGAGCGATCCGGTCCCGGCGGCGCCGAGATAGGCGCTGGTCTTCACCGGCGCCGCGTAGGCGCCGCCGACCAGGGCGCGCTCCCCGGCCAGCGCCAGCGTCCAGGTCACGACCTGCGGCTGCTGCGACTGATTCGACACCACCAGCTCGACGGCGGGCTTGCCGTCCCTGATGGCGGCGTGGATCTCGACGCCAAGACGGCCGGTGAGGATCGGCCGGCAGCCGACCTGCGCCCTGGTCGCACCCGCCGCATCGGCGAGGCGCACCGTCACCGTGCCGGCGCGCGCCAGGCTGCTGGCGGGCGAGGTGACGGTGAAGCGCAGCGGCTGGCCGGCGGCGCGCTCGACGCTCCACCCAAGCGGCGCCTCGAGGGTCACCAGATTGACATCAGCGCTGGTCGCGACCTCGATGACACCGGGCACGCCGCGCATCAGACGCGCCGGCGCGGCGGTGATGCGCAGCAGCGGCGCGGCGGTCTGCGCAGGCAGCTGCGCCGGGCCGTCGTAGACGAGCAGCACCGGATCCGGTCCGACGCCCAGACCGACGCCCTTGCCACCGGTCTTGAAGGTGGTGCGCCGGCCATCGATGGCGATCGCCACCACCTCGTCGACGCCGACCAGCGGCAGGGTGAGATCGGCGCGGCCCTGGGCCTTGTCGATGATCGCGAAGCAGTGCCCCGCGGCGTCGCGGAACAGGCAGCCGGTGACGCCGCCCTCCCACGCGCGCTCCTGGACGAAGGTCTTGTCGAGGATGCCGTTGATGAGGTTGTAGCAGGACACCGCGTCGAGCCGCGCCGCGTAGGCGTTGTAGCGGCTGTCGAACATGTTGAAGGCATCGCCCGAGGTGCCGAGCGCGCGCCCGTCGCCATCGGGGTAGAGCAGGTCGAACCAGTTCATGCTCGCGCCGCCTGCAGCGAAGAAAGCGGCGAACTTCCGGATCATGTCGGCGGCGATGTGCTGGCGGGTCAGGCCCTGGCTGTTGAGGCCGATCTCGGTCGACCACAGCGGCTTCACGCAGTGGTACTTGGCCATCAACGCCTGGTACTGCGCGAGCGCCGTGCGCACGTCCTGCGGGGTCTCGTAGATGTGGAAGTCGAAGGCGTCGCACGCGTCCTGGTAGCCGGCCTTGAAATACTCCTCGTTGGGCTCGACCGAGGTCGCGACCACGATGCAGTCGGGCGCGACCTTCTTGAGCTCGTCGTAGGCGATCTTGTAGGCGCGCACCTGCTGCTTCACCTGCTCGCCGGTGCCGTGCGGCTCGTTGCCGAGGTTGACCACGATGGGCTTGGGCTGGTGGCCGCCGAAGGCGGCGAACCAGCTGCGGATGGCGCCGCGGATCGCGGTCTCGTCGGTCCACTTCTCCCAGCCGGGGTGGTGGTACTCGATGGCATTCAGGTTGGCCGGGCAGCCGGTGAGGATCGCGGCGCCGAGTTCCTTGCACAGCTCGATGCCCGGCGCCTGCGGCTTGTAGGGCGCGGCGGCGTCGGCGCTGCCCCACAGGCCGATGGTGCGGAAGCCGAGGCGGTCGCTGAGGCGGATGTAGTCGGGGATGCGGTTGTCCCAGTCGCGCGCGGTGAAGGGGATCTTCGCCGGCGGGAAGGCCTTGCTCGCGGCCACCGGCACGATGGCCAGCCCGGCGCTGTCGTGGTACGGCTCGTTGTCGGCGAGCGGCACCTGCGCGTGCACTTCATAGTAGCGGCCGGGCTCGAGCGCCACGCCGGCGAGGTCGGCGCCTGCGCGATAGCGGAAGCGCTCTTTGGTGCGGCCGTCGGCGGTCAGGGGGATGGTCGCGGGCAGCGACTGCTCGGCGCCCCAGTAGTCGCGCACCACCCACGTCAGAGTGCGCTCGGCCGGCGCCAGCTCGCGGCGCGTCTCTACGGTGAAGGCGACGGTGCGCGGTGCGTCGGGCAGGATGAGGTTGCCGAGCGATGACGTCGCCACCACCAGGCGCTCGACCGCGGGCAGGCGGCGCGCCGTGTCGAGCGGCTTGACGGTCAGATCATCGATGCGGAATTTTCCGACGGTCTTCTCAATGCGCGCGGTGAAGCGGCCGGCCACCGTCTGATAGGGCATGGTCACGCGCTTGGCCTGCACCTGCCAGGGCCGGCTGCCGAAGGGCACGGCGATCTCCGACGTGGCGATGACCGCGCCGCCGGCGTCGAGGGCTTCGAAGCGCAGCGCGCCGCAATACGACGCATCGGGCGACTCGAGTTCGCAGGCCGTCGCCGCGCTGATCTCCCACAGGCCGGGCGCGAGCGGAAACGTCGGCGTGGTGGCCGCGCAGGGCTGGTCGCGCTCCGCGGCGCCACGCTCGAACTGCAGGGCGTTGGCGCCGGCGAAGGCCTGGTCGGCCGAGATGGTGATCCTGCCCGCGTGCGTCCAGCCGGCTGGCATCGCGGTCGCGCCTTCGAAGCCGCACGTCCAGCCCACGGTGCCGGCGCGCACCGTGGCGACGAGCTGCGAGACCCACACCGTCGCGGCCTGGCCGTGGCGCCCGGCGAGCAGGACGAAGTTGTGTAGATGACCGACCCAGCCGTCGCCGCGCTTGGGATCGCCGCCCCACGATTCGTATTTGTCCACGCCAGCCACGGCCTCGGCCGTGCCGCGCTTGGCGAAGAAGCGCGCGATCGGGAAGGTCACCAGCCGCCAGTCCTCGGACGGCACGCCCAGGGTCAGGCCGATCTGGTGGCAGCGGCCCGCGCCATCGACCAGGCGCAGGGTGACGCGCTCCAGGCCGGGCGCCTTCAGCCAGAATGAGACGCTCTCGACCTCCAGCTTCTGGTCGGTGACGTCGCGCTCCATGTCGACGTAGTTGCCACCCTTGCTGAGGTCGGCGACCAGGCGCAGGCTGGGCTGGCCGTCTTTCTGCACCTGGGGATCGAAGGCCACCTCGCCGGTCGCGCCGGGGAACTCGGCGCCGTTGTTGAAGTGCCAGCCCTTGGCGGGCTCCTTGGCATCGAACAGCGGGATGTCCTCGGCCAGGGCCGTGATGGCGCAGCAGGTGAGGAGGGCCAGGGCGGACAGATACACGTTGGGCACGGGGAACCCTTGGGATGGGGACCGCAACCGGGCGGTCGGTGAGTCGGGTGTACTACGGAAACGCGCCAGGGGCGGAACGTGACAGCCGAAAAGCGTATTTTTATACCTAAATGGGATATTTTTGTTGGGGTTCGCATGCCGTCACCGGTCGCAGTGCGGTGGGGAGTCGCAGATGACGACCGCCGGACCGCTGAACGCGCCCATCCCGTCTGGGGCATTCCTGGGAC
>JACDGQ010000281.1 GCA_013821615.1 Planctomycetota bacterium | reverse complement strand
TGGGCGCGCCCTCGGCGGGGCCGGCCCGGTGCTGGCGCTGCGCCCGATGCAGGCGGACGAGGTCACCGCCGCCACCGGCGCCGCCGTCGGCTACGCCGGCCCGGTCGCCGGGCTGAAAGTCCGCTTCGTGGTCGCCGACCCGACCTTGCGCGGCCTGCCGCTGGTAGTCGGTGCCAACCGTACCGACCACCACCTGGTCGGCGTCGACCTCGCCACGCAGGCGCCTGGTCCGGTCGAGTGGACGGACATCACCACGACGCGCGCCGGCGACCTCTGCGCGCGCTCGGGCACGCCGCTCGCGGAGCGCCGCGGCATCGAGGTCGGGCACATCTTCAAGCTCGGCACCAAGTACTCGGCGGCGATGAAGGCCGAGTTCACCGGCCAGGACAGCAAGCTGCACCCGTTCATCATGGGCTGCTACGGCATCGGCACCTCGCGCGTGGTCGCGGCCGCGGTCGAGCAGCACAACGACGCCGATGGCATCACCTGGCCGATCGCCATCGCGCCCTACCAGGTGGTGGTGGTGCCGGTCGGCAAGCCGGGCGACGCCGCGGTCGAAGGCACGGCGGCGACAGTCTACGCCGAACTCATCGCCGCCGGCATCGAGGCGGTGCTCGACGACCGCGACCTCAAGCCGGGCGTGAAGTTCAAGGACTGGGACCTGATCGGCCTGCCCTTCCGCATCGTCGTCGGCCGCGGTGTCGCCGAAGGCGTGGTCGAGTTCAAGCCGCGCACCGCGCCTGCCCAGAACCTGCCCATACCGACTGCGGCGGCCACTGTCGCGGGCCTGGTCCAGGCGGCCTTCGCTGCGAGTCGCGCGGCTGCCGATGCAGTGAAGTAGGGGGCACCGGCTGATGGCTGACGGCTGACGGCTGACGGCTGACAGCCGACAGCCGTCAGCCGATTGGTCCATGGTTCAGGCGCATTTCAACAATGCCACGGAGACCGCGTTCCAAGGCTGGGAGCCATGTACGCTGACGTAACGCCTAGCGCCTAGCGCCCAGCGCTGCTGTCCATCATCCGCTCCAAGCCCCTGGCGTCCCTGGGCCTGGCCAGTGTATAGTGCCGGACCCATGTCGTCCCGGTGCCCATCCCCCATCCCGAACCGTTCCTTGCGCCGCCGTCCAACCCCCGGCCCTGGCCGGCGTTGGCACGCGCAGTGCCCATCACCTCCAGCGTCGGCCTTCGCGGCTCCGCCCTGTGGTCATTCTCGACACCGGGCGGCAAATGCCGCGACGTCCCGCCAGGAGGCTGAGCACTAACGCCATGTTCGCCATCATCGGCATCATCTTTTCGCTGTTCTGCACCTTCCTCGGCTTCTACCTCCACGGCGGCAGCTTCGGGGTCTTCATCGAGGCCTGGACCGAGTTCGTGGTCATCATCGGTGCGGGCATCGGCATCTTCGTCGGCTCGAACGGCATCGGCGGGACCAAACTCGCCATCGGCGCTTTCATCCAGATGCTCAAGCCCACACCCTATACCAAGCCGGCCTACCTCGACCTGCTGGTCATGCTCTACAAGTTCTTCACCCTGTCGCGCACCGAGGGCGTGCTGGCGCTGGAAAGCCACATCGAGGATCCGCACAAGAGCCCGATCCTGAGCAGCAACCCCGCCTTCCTGCACAACCACCACGCCATCGATTTCTTCTGCGACACCATGAAGGTGGTGGTCACGGGCGGCGTCCAGCCGCACGACCTCGCCGACATGATGGAGAAGGATCTCGACGCGGCCCACGCCGAAGAGAATCTCTCGCCCGACGCCCTGCAGGGCATCGGCGACGCGCTGCCCGCGGTCGGCATCGTCGCCTGCGTGCTCGGCGTCATCATCACCATGGGTCACATCGGCGGCGAGGCCTCGGAGATCGGCAAGGCCATCGGCAGCGCGCTGGTCGGCACGCTGCTCGGCGTCATGGTCGCCTACCTGGTGGTCACCCCCATCGTCAAGGCCATGCAGGCGCAGGTGCGCGCCGCCGGGCAGTACATGAACTGCATCCGCAACGCCATCGAGTGCGGCGTGCGCGGCGACCCGCCCATGACCGCGGTCGAGATGGCGCGCCGCAACATCGAGCCCGGCGTGCGCCCGTCGTTCTCCGAGATGACGACCGCGATCAAGGAACGGGGCAAGAAATGAATCCGGGCGTCCACTGTCCGGAAGTCCGGAAGTCCGGAAGTCCGGAAGTCCCAGGCGGGCTTCAGCGCCACCAACGGCCGCAGCCGTCCGCAGCGACCACGTTGCCCGAGGTGCGCTCTCTACCACGAGACTTCCGGACTTCCGGACTTCCGCACTTCCGGACAGGTCGCGAGTCGGCGGTCCTAGGAGTCTGCGGCATGCTCGCGCGATGCTCGCCGCGTGATCATCGGCTGGACGCCAGGACCTGACCCATGGCCAAGGAAGTCCAGCCGATCATCATCAAGAAGAAGAAGCACGGCGGCCATGGCCACCATGGTGGCGCGTGGAAACTGGCCTACGCCGACCTGGTGACGGCGATGATGGCGTTCTTCCTGGTGATGTGGATCATCGGCCTGGATCCGGCGACCAAGGTCGGCATCGCCGCCTATTTCAACGATCCCGGCGCGGCGCTCAAGAGCTTCGCCTCCAGCCGCAACGTCATGCAGATGGATGGGCACCCGCCACCCCCGCCCGAGAAGGTCGAGGAAAACGACCTCACCACCAAGTACCTTGACCTCAAGTGGGCGAAGGTGCTCAACAGCCTGGTCCAGGACAAGATCAAGAACGACGGACCCTTCAAGGGCCGCCAGCACAACGTCGTCTCGACCATCACCGACAAGGGCCTGCAGATCGAGCTCAGTGAAGACTCGCGCGGCGTGTTCTTCGCACGCGCGAACAACGAACTGACCGACGTCGGCAAGTCGATGGTCAAGTCGCTGACCGCGGCGCTGCTCACCTCGCGCCGCCCGGTGCGCATCACCGGGTACACCGACACCGCGCCGGTGGCGAGCGGCGGCACCAGCAAGATGGACATTGGCTTCGCCCGCGCCCGCGCGGTCAACCAGGCGATGATCGCCTCTGGCTACCCCGCGGAACTGTGCCGGCAGATCTCCAGCCGCGGCGACACCCAGGTGGCGAAGGGCAATGGTTCGAGCCTGGACAACAACCGCGTGGTGATCCTGGTGCCGTTCGAACCGGAATGAGCGGACGGTGGCGGCATGGCTCAGGCCGGAGGCGCCTCCTCCTGCAGCGCATAGCGCCGCACCACCTTCACGCCATCCTGCTCGACTTCTTCGGTGAAATACGGCTGGCTGCGTTCGCGGGCCGCGGTGATCGCGTTTTCGATGTCTTTGAGGGTCGCTGTCCTGACGTGGGCGCCCGTGTCATAGTCGCAGATCGAGAGTCCGAACATGGACGCAGCTACGCACGGTGAATTGTAAAACCGGAAGTGAGCTCGCAGGCGCCTCGTAGCCGATCCAAAGCGCGACTGATAGACCTAAATCATGTCATATCAAGAATGTATGGCCTGTCCGCCGAAAGATCGCCGCGCGCAGCCGTTTCGGCATGTCCTTGACCGCCAGCGGCATGACCGGAAAGGCCAAAGGGCTCCGTTCACGGCCCAGGACGCGATAGACGGCCGGGATGGCCTGGCGCATCTGCTGCGCCAGGCGTCGCCCTTCCTGCCAGGTGCGTTGCTGGTTACGGAACATCAGGCGGCCTCCGACGGGGAAGGATACCACCAGGTTGGTCAGCTCGGCAAGTGGAGCAGTCGGTCGCTGGCGGTGCCAGTGGTACGCTCCGGATCGCGATGCGGATTGCTCTCCGCGGGCCTCCCCAGCATGCAGGCATCAGGCGGGTGCGCGTCATCCGCCACACGCTGGTTCAACTCCCTGAGGGCCGCCGCACCACCGGTCCCAGCTTCGCGCCGATCAGGGCTCCTCCTTTCCGGGAATCGCTCCCTGGTCTTTGACCGCGGGCAAGGGACCACCCATATGCCACCAGCCCGCGCGTGGCCTCACCACTGCTTCCAAATCGTTGGCGCAGATGATGCCCTCGCCCGCGGTCACGTGCGAGCGCGCCAGGCACGCACGGACCCGTGCCGCGTCGGCCAGCCCGACGAGCTCGCCATCGCCGGTGATCAAAGGGTATGCGAGCGGGAAGAAGACGTCAGTGACGAACTCTTCCGCTGCCCCATACCTGACCAGTGCGGGTTGCCGGATGAAGTGCAAGCGGCGTGCGACGAGCTGATCTCGCGCGGACCAGGCGTAGGAGTAGAAACGTACCTCGCTCGGGATGGCGATGGGTTTCGTGGTGAGGAAAAACGCGCAGAACGCAAGAAAGTAGAGCAATGGCACGCATGCCGCGGCGATGGCGAGGATGCCGACGACGCGTGGGAGACCGCGGCGCGCAGCGCGCGCCGGTCGTGTCGGGTCCGCGCTCACCACTGCCGCCGCTGCAGGTGGAACACCGACTTCACATCCACCGGCCGCGTGTGCGCGAGCACCAGGATGAGCAGGATCTCAGCGTTCACCGCAACGCCCGCCAGCATCATGATGAGGAAGGTCGGCGAGGTGAGCCCCCAGCCGAGGATCAGCGCGAAGCCGATGAAGAACACCAGGCCCAGGCCCTTCGCGCCATAGGAGTGGGTCGCCGGCAAGGCGCCGAAGCGCGCGAGCGAGACCACGTTGCACGCCACCTCGGTGGCCAGGAAGAGGGCCAGCGGCGGGGCGGCGTCGGCGACCGCGTGACCATGCAGCACGCAGGTCGCGATCAGCACGGCGGCATAGAAGGCGACGTCGGTCAGGCTGTCGTAGGTGCGCAGAGCGGGGGTGGCGATGCCGAGACGCCGGGCGATCACGCCATCGAAGATGTCGCTCAGCAGGCCGATCACGAGGATGGCCACGAAGGCGGCGGGCAGTGGCTGCCAGCACGCCAGCGCCACCACCACCGGAGCGAGCGTCAGGCGCAGCGAGGTCAGCAGGACGGGGATCGCATGCATCGGCAGCCGCTTCCGGAGGCCACGCGTCCAGCGCGCACGCTGATGGCCTGCCGGGTGATGATGCCCGCTTCCGGGGTGCTGCCAAGCGC
>JACDGQ010000280.1 GCA_013821615.1 Planctomycetota bacterium | reverse complement strand
GATGCGCGCATCGCCCTCGCCCTGCCGGTGCTGATGAGCGTCGACAACCTGGTCGCCGGCGCGCAGCATGCGACGGTGGGTGGCGACCTGCTCGTCCAGGCGGTGCTGCTCGGAATGGCAAGCGCCGTGTGGTCGTGTGGCGGCCTGCTGGTCGGCGGTCTACGCCGGCTGGACGATACCCGGCGCGCGCATGCCATCGCCGGCTGCGCGCTCCTGCCGTGCGCCGCCCTGCTCTACCTCCACTAGGACGCCAGCATGGGAGTCGCGCTGATCGCCTGGGGTCGTTTCATCGACCAGCAGGGCAACCACATCACCGTCCCGGCGCCGTCGACCGATGCGCACGCGCCGTGGCTGTGGGACTTCCTCGCCAGGGAGGCCGCCACCCTGGGGCGCATCGGCTTCACCGCCCTGCAGCTGCCGCCGGCGAGCAAGGCCCAGGGCGGCGCCGGCCGCGGCTGCGACGGGTACGGCCTCTTCGATCCGCGCGATCTGGGCAGCAAGCCGCAGCAGCGCAGCACACCGACCCGTTACGGGACAGCCGAGGCGCTGCGCCGCCTGGTCGCGGTCGCGCACGCCGCCGACGTCGACGTCTACCTCGACGTGGTGCTGCACCAGCTCAGCGGTGAGAATGGTGGTCCCGGCCGCTTCTCCTATGTCGGCGCCGACGGCCACACCCTGAACGGGCGCGGTGCCATGCAGGCCGGCTGCTTCCGCAGCGTGCCGCCCGCCAATCGTCCCCAGGATCAGGTGCCGGTGCCGGCCGACGATCAGCCCTTCGGGCGCGAGAAGGTCTACCAGCACTGCCAGCCGGCGCGCTACACCACCGACGATGCGCTCGACTACGGCGACTGGCTGCTGCGCACCACCGCCGCCGATGGCATGCGCATCGATGACACCAAGGGCACGTGGGCGCCCTTCGTCAGCGAATTCCTGCGCAGCCGCACCATGGCGGGGAAGTTCGCATACTCCGAGTACTTCGACGGCAATCCCGCCAACCTCGACTGGTGGGCGACCAGCGCACCGATGTCGTCGCGCTCGCTGGTGCTGGACTTCACCCTGCACTTCGCGCTCAAGGCCGCCTGCGAGAACGGCGATGCCAGCGGTCTCGACGGCGCGGGCTACACCGCCTGGCGCCCATGGCTGAGCTGCACCTTCGTCGACAGCCCCGACACCGACCTGCAGCCGGGCCAGGCGATCATCGCGCAGAAGCTGCTCGCCTACGCCTTCATCCTCAGCATCGAGGGCTATCCGTTCGTCTTCGGCAAGGACTACTTCCCCGGTTCGGTGTGGCCGGGCGCATACGGTTTGAAGCCGTTCATCGATAACCTGGTGTGGATCCACGAACACCTCGCCGCGGGGGCGACGGCGACGCGCTGGCGCGATCGCGGTTGCATGGTGATCGAGCGCCTGGGCGCGCCCGGCCTGCTGACCGCGCTGCACTTCGCGGCGGAGGGCGCGCGCACCATCACCTGCCCGACCGCCTTCGGTGCGAACCGCCAGCTGCACGACTACACCGGCCGCCACGGCGACATCTGGACCGACGGCCAGGGTCGCGCAACCTTCACCCTGCCGGGCAATGAGCGCCGCGACGGCCAGGCCTACCTGTGCTTTTCGCACGCTGGCGTCGGCGCTGGCGGCGCGCGGGCGCGGCGGACCACCACCCAGACCTTCTTCGGCGCGCACGACCTCGACCTGGGCCCGGCGGTGGACGGCACCGCGCTTTGCGGGCGCATCTGGTGCGCCAAGGGCAAGCCGATCACCGTCCATCTGCATCTCCACCTTGCCGAGGCGCAGTGGACGGCCCAGGCGCGCGTGACGGTCGCCCTGGTCGGTCCAGGCGCCGTGGCGCTTGGCGAGCACGCCTGGACGAAGGCCACGCATGGCGCAAACGAGGCGCTGCACGCCACCGCCGCCAGCGCGGGCTGGCACGAGCTGCGCATGACCGGCGCCGGACTGCCGGCCGCCGGGATCCCGTTCGAACTGTCCGTCACCTACACGGCGGCCGAGGAGCTTCCATGAACACCGACGTCCTGACGCGTTCCTGCGACGCCGCCCGCTCGGGCGCCCATCTCGCCGAGACCACCTTGACGCCCGCGGCGGTGCGCACGCGCGGGATCAGGACGGCGCTGACCCTGCGCACGCCCGACGATCCGCGCCTCGAGGCCCAGCCGCTCTACGTCGCCGGCCTGCAGATCCGTGGCCGGGTGCGCAACGTCATCTACCAGGCGACCATGGGCAACACCGTCTACGCGTGGGACGCGGACAGCGGCGAGGAGCTGTGGAAGAGCAACGTCGGCAAGCCCGTCATCGGCAGCAACGACATCGACGCCTACCGGATCAACATCACGTGGGGCATCCTCTCGACGCCGGTGATCGATCGCGCGTCCGGGGCGCTGTACGCGTGCGCCTGGGTGAGCGCGGATGGCACGGGGAAGTGGCAGACCGCGGTGCACCTGGTGGTGGCGCTGGACATCGTCACCGGCGCCGCGCGCCACCCGGCGCTCAACCTGCACGGTGCGACCTATGCGCCCGGCCACGGGCTGCCGGTGCAGAAGTTCAGCAGCCAGGAGCGCAAGCAGCGCGCGGCCCTGGCGCTGGTGAAGGGCGCGGTGGTGGTGAGCTTCGGCACCATCCAGGAGACCTCGCAGACGGCGCGCGGCTGGGTGATCGCCGTCGATGCCGCGACCTGGAAGATCGCGGCGTGCTGGACCTCGACGGCGCGCGGCAGCGGCGGCGGGATCTGGATGTCGGGCGCGGGACCGGCGGTCCAGTCCGACGGGTCGATCTGGGTAGTCACCGGCAACGGCGATTTCGACGGCCAGGTCGACTGGGGCCAATGCGTGGTGCGCCTGCGCTACGATCCGCCGGCCCCGGGCGTGCCGGGAAAGCTCGCGGTCACCGGCTGGTGGTCGCCGTGGACCGACAAGGCACGCACCGCGCCACGCACTCAGGCGGCGCCGCGCGCCGCACCGGCCGCGTTGGCCGCGCTGCCCAAGGCGACGAATTTCCGCGCCGTACCCCACCTGGCGCGCGCGGGCGTGGCGGCCATGGACATGGGCGGCGCCTGGGGCGACCAGGATCTCGGCGCGAGCGGCATCGTGCTGCTCGAGGCGGAGGGCATCGCCCTGGTCTCGAGCAAGGACGGCATCCTCTACACCGTGGACCTCGCCAATCCGGGGAATACCAGACCGACCGACCTGGCGCCGGCTTCCGCCGCCGGCAACTACGCCAAGCTGGCCGCTCCGCCGATCCTCTACACCTATTACGATCCCGGCATGGATCCGGCGACTCCCGACCCGCGCAATCTCAATCGGCTCAGCGGCAACCGCACGCGTCATCTCCACGGCACGCCGCTCGCCTGGACCAGCCAGGCGCACGGGCGCATGCATTTCTGCGGCGGCGAGAACAGCAACCTGCGCGCCTGGCGGGTGACGCCAGCGAAGACCTCGGCCTACCTGGGCTGCAGCGCCGAATTCGCCTCGGCGCAGGTCACCGAGGGGGGCGGCGGCATGCCCGGATGGAGCCTCGCGCTCTCGGCCAACGGTGCGCGCGACGGCATCGTCTGGGCGATGATCCCCTATGGCGACGCCAATCGCTACCCCACCAATTGCCGCCTGCTCGCGTACGACGCGGCGCAGCTCGCCACCTGGGGCGATGGCAGCGGCGCGCTGCTGCCGCTGTGGGACAGCCAGGTCTGGAACTGGGAATTCCTGCATCCCAAGTTCAACCGGCCGGTGGCGGTCGGCGGCAAGCTGCTGGTGCCGACCTATGACGGCCGGGTGCTGGTGATAACGCTGGCGTGAGGTCCGGCCGATGGCAGGAACCCTGTACAGCCCGGGTGCCCGGGTTCCGGTCTTCCCCGCCGACCAGACGTACTAGGGGTATGATGGGACCGTGCCGCGATGCCTGACGATCCCCTGTGCGGCTTCGCGACCGCGACGCTGCTTTTCGACGAGCTGCTCGGCAAGGGTGCGATGGGCGCGGTCTACCGCGGCACCCAGCGCGCGCTCGGTCGCACCGTTGCGATCAAGATCATCGCGCCGCACCTGACCGGCGATCCCGCACACCTCGAGCGCTTCAGCCGCGAGGCGCAGACCCTGGGCCGCGTCCAGCACCCGAATGTGATCACGTGCCACGACATCGGACCGTGCATGGGTCCGGACGGCCGGTCGATGTTCGTCATGGTGTTGGAATACGTCGATGGCTGGAGCCTCGGCAGCCTGCTCCAGGCGCAGCGGCTGAGCGTGCGCAAGGTCCTCGACCTGCACCGCCAGGCGGCCGACGGGCTGGCCGCGGCGCATCGCCTGGGCATCGTCCACCGCGACATCAAGCCCGAGAACATCATGGTCACGCGCCAGGGCGTGGCCAAACTCGCCGACTTCGGGTTGGCCAAGGCCGATGACGCGGCGCTGCTGACGCGCAGCGGTGCGCTGATGGGCAGCCCCGCCTACATGTCGCCCGAAGCCTGCCAGGGCCAGGGGGTGGGTCCGGCCTCCGACATCTACAGCCTGGGCTGCTCGCTGTTCCACGCGCTGACCGGCACCACGCCGTTCTCCTCGACCAGCATGCTGCTCGCCCTGCAGCAGCACGTGCACGCGCCGGTGCCGCTGGTCTCATCGCGCCGCGCTGACCTGGGCGCGCTCGACGCCCTGGTGGCGCGCGCCTTGGCAAAGCGTTCCGCGGACCGTTTCGCCGACGCCGCGGAATTCGCGAGCGCACTGCGCGCGGCGCTGCCCGGCATCCCGGGGGACGCGTTGGTGGGCGGCGGACTCCAGCCCACGGAACCGACCATCACCACGGCGCCGGTCGACGCCGCGCGCGGCACCTTGCCGGTGCAGGCGACCCTGCGCGTATCCGAGGAGGGCGCGCGATTGCGGCTGCGCGCGCCCGGGCGGCGGGTGGCGGCTCCATTGCTGGTCGCTGCGGGGGTGTGCGCCCTGGCGGTGATGGTGTGGCCGCGGCACCAGGCGCCGATTTCTATCGCGCCGACCGCCGCCGTGCTCAGCGCTGAGTCCACCGCTGCGCCAGCGTCGCCGGTGCGCAACGG
>JACDGQ010000279.1 GCA_013821615.1 Planctomycetota bacterium | reverse complement strand
CGTCGAGGTCGCGCACTTCTCGGTGCGCTGGACGGGCGAGATCGAGGCGCCGCGCGACGGCACCTACACCTTCTACGTGCCGTCCGACGACGGCGTGCGGCTGTGGCTCGACGGCGAGCTGGTGTTCGACAACTGGCGCATCCAGAGTTTCGTGCGCGGTGAATCGCACCACGCCGCGCACGCGTTGAAGGCTGGGCACCGCTCGCGCATCCGCCTCGACTACTTCGAATACGAGCACCTCGCCGCCGTGCAGCTGGAGTGGGCCGGCCCCGGCCTGCCGCGCCAGCTCGTCGACGCCACCTGCCTCTATCCCCTGCCACGCTGAGCCGCTTCGTGCCGCTGAGCACACCCGAACGTCCCGTCCCGCCGCGAAAGGCCACCGCCGTGAAATCGTTTGCCCTCGTCCCTGTCCTCGCCCTGCTCTGCGCCGCCACCCTGGCCTCCGCCGCCGAGGCCGGCGGCCACCAGGCGAACGGCGACGCCACCCTCGTCGAGGTCACCACCACCGACGAAAAGGATTTCCTCAAGCCGCTAAAGCTCGACGAGGGCTTCACCGCGCGGGTGTGGGCGGCGGGCGCGGCGGTCGCCAACATCGTGGCCATGGACGTGGACGCCCACAACCGGCTCTACACCGCGCAGACCTTCCGCTTCCGCATCAAGGGCGTGGTCGACGTGCGCGAGGCGATGTTCCTGTACCGCGACGATTTGCGCAACCGCACCACCGCGGACCGCCTGGCGATGATGAAGAAGTGGACCGACCAGGGCATGTTCAAGCCCGGCTTCTTCACCAAGGACTCGGAGCGCGTCTCGCTGCTGCAGGACACCAAGGGCGGCGGCGCGGCCGACCGCATCCAGATCTTCGCCGACGGCTTCAATGATCCGCTCGACGGCACCGCTTCGGGGATCCTGGTCGGCGACAGCGTCGCCGGCAAGACCACCGTCTACCTCGCCGCCATCCCCAAGGTGTGGGCGCTGACCGACAGCACCGGCACGGGCATCGCCGACCAGCGTGGCGCGATCAGCGAGGGCTACGGTCCGCGCTTCAGCATCAGCGGCCACGATCTGCACGGCCTGGTGCGCGGTCCCGACGGCCGCGTCTACTGGTCGGTGGGCGACCGCGGCTACGACGTCACCACCAAGGAGGGCGCGCACTTCGGCAACCCCACCAGCGGCGCGGTATTCCGCAGCGAACCGGACGGCAGCGGCGTGGAGCTGTACTACACCGGCCTGCGCAACCCCGAGGAGCTCGCCTTCAACGCCTACGGCGACCTCTTCACCTGCGACAACAACGCCGACATCGGCGACAAGTCGCGCGTGGTCTACGTCCTCGAGGGCGGCAGCAACGGCTGGAGCCACGGCTGGCAGATGCTCCAGAACGCCACCTTCGCGCGCGCCGGCCTGCTCGACGGGCCGCAGCCCGAGTCGTGGCTGGACGAGGGCCTGTGGAAGACGCGCTTCCCCGGCCAGCCGGCGTGGATCACGCCGCCGATCGGTTACGCCACGGCCGGCCCGTGCGGACTCACCACCGTGCCCGGCACCGGCTGGCCCGCCGCCATGCAGGGCCAGTTCCTGGTCTGCGACTATCGCGGCGGCACCGGCTCGGCCGTGCTGTCGTTCACCCCGACGGTGGATGGCGCCGGCTACGGCATGGCCGAGGCCAAGACCTTCCTGGCCAACACCGGCGCCACCGACGTGACCTTCGACTACGCCGGCAACCTCTTCGTCAGCGATTACCTGGGCGGCTGGGCGCAGGCCGACAAGGGCGCGATCCTGGCGGTGGTGCCGAAGCGCGACGCCGCCCAGATCGCCGCCGTCGAAGCCGAGCGCACGCTGGTCGCCGAGGGTTTCGACAAGCGCCCGGTGGCGGAGCTGGTCAAGCTGCTCGCCCACCCCGACCAACGTGTGCGCCAGTTCGCGCAGTTTGAGCTCGCGCGCCGCGGCAAGGCCGGATTGGCCGCGCTCAGCGCGGTGGCCAAGGCGCCGGCCAGCGGCGAACCCTTCGCCCGCCTGCACGCCATCTGGGGCATCGGCCAGATCGCCCGCACCGATGCAGGTGCGGCCGCCGCACTCATGCCGCTGCTCACCGACCATGACGGCCACGTGCGCGAGCAGGCCGCGAAGATGCTCGGCGACTGCCGCTACCCGGCCGCGGGCAGCGCCCTGGTACCGCTGCTCGCCGACCCCGATGCGCGCGTGCGCGCCTTCTCCGCCATCGCCCTCGGGCGCCTGAAGTTCGCACCCGCGGTGCCGGCGCTGCTGCAGCTGCTCGCCGCGAACGATGACCAGGATGCCTGGCTGCGCCACGCCGCGGTCATGGGCCTGGCCGGGGCCGCCGACGGCGCGACGCTGGCGCGCTACAGTGGCGAAACGGCAAAAGCCACGCGCCTGGGTGTGCTGCTGGCGCTGCGCCGGCAGGCCGATGCGCACATCGCCACTTTCTTGAAGGACGCCGACAGCGGCATCCGCGCCGAGGCGATGCGCGCGATCTACGATCTGCCGATCGTCGCGGCGATGCCCGCGCTGATCGCCGAGCTCGGCAGGCCGCTGCCCGCGGAGCAGCCCGAGGGCGCGGCGAAGCTGCTCGCGCTGCGCCTGATCAACGCCGCGCAGCGCTACGGCGATGACAGCGCGCCGGTGGCGCTCGCGGCCTTCGCCGCCGGCGACAGCGCGCCCGCGGCGCTCCGCGCGCAGGCGCTGGCGCTGCTCGGCAAGTGGGCGCATCCCACCACCGTCGACCCGGTCATCGGTCTCTACCGCCCGGCGCCGGTGCACGAGCACCCGCTCGACGCGGCCGCGCTCAAGCAGCCGATCATGAAGATCATCGCGGGCGGCGACAAGGAGCTGCTCACCAATGCGGTGACGCTCGCCGCCCAGCTCGGCTACGGGCTGGACGAGAAGACCCTGCTCGGCCTGCTCGCCGATGGCAAGATGCCCGCATCGGTGCGCGCCGAGGCGCTGCGCCAGCTGTCCGCGCACCCGCCGGCGGAGTTCGCCAAGCGCCTCGATGGGCTGCTCGACGATCCTTCCGCCGAGATGCGCATCGCCGCCTTCGACGCCAAGGTCGCGGCCGACCCCGCGCAGCTGGTGGCGACGGTCAGACGCGTCCTCGATGACGCCGCCCCCGCCGCGCCCAAAGAGGGCATCACGGTGGCGGTCGACCGCACCAGCGGCGACTGGGACGACCTCGCGATGCGCGGGCCGGCCGGCAAGGGCCAGGCCGACAGCGACCCCGCCTCTGGCGCATCACCTGCATCCTGGGTCGACGGCTTCGCCAAGCCGCACAAGGACGCCGGCGCGGTCGGCGCCACCCTGCCGCGCCTGACCAGTGGCCAGGCCGCGCGCACCGACGACGACGTCGAGCGCAACACCTGGTGCGACGGCGGCGAGAGCCGCTTCGTGCTCGACCTCGGCAAGCCCCAGCCGGTCGCGCGCGTCAGCACCTACTCATGGCACAAGGCCAACCGCGCCCAGCAGCTGTTCGTGCTGTGGGGCGCTGGCGGCGCCAGCCAGCCGGCGACCACAGGCGATCCCGCCAAGGCCGGCTGGACGGAGATCGCCAAGGTCGACAGCACCCCGCTCGGCGACGGCGGCAAGCACGGCAGCGCGGTGCAGGGCGGCAGCAAGGACGGCCTCGGCCGCTATCGCTGGTTGATGTGGCAGAACCTCGCCCACGGCGGCATCGGCACGTTCTACTCGCAGCTCGACGTGTTCACCACCAGCCGCACCCTGCCCGCGCTGAGCGCCGGTGGCGACCGCGCCGTGATCCAGCTGCGCCAGCATGCGCTGCTCGCGCTCGGCCAGGCCAAGGACGCGCAAGCCGCGACCCTGCTCGGCCAGTGGCTCGATCGCGTCATCGCCGGCGACGCGCCGGCGCAGCTCGCCTTGGAGGTGACCGAGGCGGCCAAGGCGCGCAGCGAGCCCGCCCTCGCCGCCAAGCTCGCGCAGTGGCAGGCGACGCTGCCGGTCAAGGATCCGCTGGCGCCGTTCCGCATCGCCCTGGCTGGCGGCGACGCCGAGCGCGGACGCACGGTGTTCCGCCAACACGCGGTGCAGTGCATCCGCTGCCACGCCGTCGACGGCGAGGGCGGCAACGTCGGCCCCGACCTGCGCGGCGTGCCGACGCGGCTGGTGCGCGACAAGCTGCTCGAGTCGCTGATCGTGCCGAGCGCCGAGATCGCGCCCGGCTACGGCATCGCCACGGTCACGATCAAAGACGGCTCGACCCTCGCCGGCGGCGTGCTCTCGCAGACCGCGACCGCGCTGGTGCTGCGCCTGCCCGATGGCAAGGAACGCACCCTGCCGATGACCACTGTCACCAACGTCACCGCGCCGATCTCGCCGATGCCGCCGATGGGGCAGGCGCTGACGCGCTTCGAATTGCGGGATGTGCTGGCGTACCTGTACACTTTGAAGTGAGGGCGCTAGGCATGAGGATGTGCACGGGTTCCTCGTCATTCGTGGTGGATCCATTGGCTACTCGGGTCTCATCGATCAAAACAGGAAAGACAGGATCGAACAAGAGGAACGGAGGAACGGAGGACAGCCAAGAGATGGCGATGCCGCTTTCCCCGATTTCTCTTTTCACTGGCTCCCTGTCCTCCTCCGTTTCTCCGTTCCTCTTGTTCGATCAGGTTTCGCTTTGCCCGCCATGGACGGCTTGTTTCCACCTCGGACGACGAGGAACCAAAAAAATCCCGGCAGTCGCCTGCCGGGAGTCGTCCGGCGACGCTCCACCGGTGTGGGCGGTAGGGCGCAGCCGTGGAACGCGCGCATGCTCCACGCGTATGTGAAGCGGGGATGAAGGCCGGGTCAACGCGGCGGTGCGGTCAGGGCCAGTAGCTGCTCGTCATAATCGAGCAGCTGGCGGGCGTTCTCGAGCACGCGCGGGTCGTGGTCGCCGAGCGCGGCATATCCAGGGATGTCCTGGGCGAGCAGATCGTGGGCGTGCTGGAAGTGCGTGCGCGCCTCGGCCAGGGCGGCGCGCTGGACGTCGAGGCTGGGCGCGGCCGCGGGGGCGCCACGCTTGAAGGCATCGAGGCCGGAGCGGAAGCTGACCTGGGCATATGC
>JACDGQ010000278.1 GCA_013821615.1 Planctomycetota bacterium | reverse complement strand
CGCGCGGCCTGGGCGCAGCCGAGCAGTGGCCGGCCGCGCTCCAGCCGCTGCACCACAAGCCCACCGCCAAGCGCATCATCTACCTGTTCCAGAGCGGCGGGCCCTCGCACATCGACCTGTTCGACAACAAGCCAGGGATGGCGGCGCTGGACGGCAAGCCGATGCCGGAATCACTGACCAAGGGCCAGCCGATCGCGCAGCTGCAGGGCCAGGCGCTGAAAGTGATGGCTCCGCAGCACCCGTTCCGGCGCTGGGGCAAGTCGGGCCTCGAGATCAGCGAGGTGCTGCCGAACATCGGCGGCGTGGCCGACGAGATCTGCGTCATCCGCTCGATGATGACCGATGCCATCAACCACGATCCGGCGCAGTCGTTCATGAACTCGGGCTCGTCGATCAGCGGCCGGCCGAGCATGGGCTCGTGGTTCCTCTACGGCCTGGGCAGCGCGTGCCAGGACCTGCCGGGCTTCATCGTGCTGACCTCGGTGGGGGGTGGCCAGGCGCAGCCCATCGCTTCGCGCCAGTGGTCGGCGGGCATGCTGCCGAGCCGCTTCCAGGGCGTGCCCTTCCACGCCAAGGGCGACCCCGTGCTCTACGTCGGGCGCCCGCCCGGCGTCGGCGTGCAACAGCAGCGCGAGGTCATCGACGCGGTCAACGCGCTCAACGGCATGCACGACGGCGTGGTCGCCGATCCCGAGATCGCCACGCGCGTCAGCCAGTACGAGATGGCCTTCAAGATGCAGGCGAGCGTGCCCGAGCTGGTCGACTTCTCGAAGGAGCCGAAGAGCGTGCTCGACCTCTACGGCACCAAGGGGGCCGACGGCACCTTCGCAGCGAACTGCCTGATGGCGCGCCGCCTCGCCGAGCGCGGGGTGCGCTTCATCCAGTGCTACCACCGCGGTTGGGACCACCACGGCGGGGTGAAGAAGGGCGTCATGGACACCGGCCGGTTGGTCGACCAGGGCACCGCGGCGCTCATCACCGACCTCAAGCAGCGCGGCATGCTCGACGACACCCTGGTGATTTGGGGCGGCGAGTTCGGGCGCACGCCGATGGCGCAGGGCGACGGCCGCGACCACCACATCAAGGGCTTCTCGCTGTTCATGGCCGGCGGCGGCATCAAGCGCGGCTTCACCCACGGCGCGACCGACGACTTCGGCTACAACGCCGTGCAGGATCCGGTCCACGTCCACGACCTGCACGCCACCATCATGCACGTCATGGGCATCGACCACACGCGCCTGACGGTGCGCTTCCAGGGCCGCGATTTCCGGCTGACGGACGTGCATGGCCAGGTGGTGAAGGCGATCCTGGCGTAGGCTTCGGGGCAAGAGATGTGACATCCCGCCGCTCCGCCGCGCATCCAGTACGGAGACCTCGATGATCCGCTGGAGCGATCTGGTGCACGGCGCGGCGGGTATGCGGCAGCGGACGATCAGCCTCCTCATCGGCGGTGCGATGGTCATCGCGAGCGCTTGCGCGTCCGCTGCCGAGGAGTCCTTCGTGCCGTTCGCCGAGCACGCCCAGCTGGCGCTGCGTCATCACTATTGGGACGACCACGCCCACCTCTTCCGCAACCGCGCCGACCAGGGCGATCCGGCGACGGGTGATTTCAACTACTGGTGGCAGGCGCATGCGCTGTCGGCGGTATCGCTGGCGGTGGCGCGCGGCAGTGCGGTGTGGCAGGCCGCCGACCTGACCGCCCTGCGCACCGCGCTGCTGGCGCGCAATGGCGGGCACTGGACCAACGACTACTTCGATGACGAAGGCTGGATGGCCATCGCCATGCGCGACGCCGCAGCGGCGACCGGCGACCAGGCATTCCGTGCGGTGGGACGGCTGCTGTGGGACGACATCCGCGTCAGCTGGAACGACAACTGCGGGGGCGGCATCCCATGGCGGCGCCAGCAGCGCGACTACAAGAACGCGCCGGCCAACGGGCCGGCCATGCTGCTTGGCGCCGCCTTCGCGCAGGACGGTGGCCAAGCCGAGGACCTGCCGGCGGCGAGCCGCATCGCCACCTGGCTGCTGGCCACCCTGCGCGATCCGGGGAGTGGTCTGATCTGGGACGGTATAAATCGCACCGGCAAGAACGAGATCGACAAGGGTTGGCGCTTCACCTACGTCCAGGGCATCGTCATCGGTGCCTGTCTGGAGATGCGCCGCGCCACCCATCAGGATACCTGGCGCGAGACCGCCGACGGCATCGCCAGCGCCGCGCTCACGGAGTGGTTCGCTGCCGATACCGGCCTGTGCCGCGACCACGGCGGCAAGGGAGACGGCGGGTTGTTCAAGGGCATCCTGGTGCGGTACCTCGGCGCGCTGGCCGCGGAGTCACCGACCCTGCGGGGACGCATCCGCAGCGCGCTGGCCGCCAATGCGCGACGGCTCGGGACGTTGCAGGCTGCGCGCGAGGACGCGCTGCTGCCCGCCACCTGGGATGCGGGTTCTGCTCCTGGCGATCTCGAACTCAGCACGCACCTCTCGGCGGTGCTGCTCGGTGAAGGTCTGTTGCTGAAGGCGGTGCGCTGAGGAGCGCACTTAGAAGGCCACGCCGACGAAGATCCGTCCGTAGACGTTGTTGTCAGCCGTCACGTCGACGTTCTGCCCAGCGATGTCGTGACTGCTCTGCCCGTGCAGCCAGCCGGCGCCCACGCCAACCTCGGCGGTGAGGATGCCCGGGATGGGTACGGTCGCGACCAGGTCGAGGCCCAGGCTCTCGCCCTTCCACGTCCCCTGGCCGGAGCCCTGGCCGCCCAGGTCGAGGTTCGCGCGGCCATAGCCGAGCTCGCCATTGCCTTCGAGGTGGAGGAACTCCGGAATCAGGGTGAGGCGTGCGCCGAGCAGCAGCTCGCCGGCGAGGACCTTGTATGCGGCGCCCGGATCCGAGCGCCGCTCCGACACGCCGCCGATGCCCGCATGGACGGCGACCAGCGGTACGCTGAAGACCGCGAGCCACTGCGCCTCCCAGCGCTCGGCGTGATCCCAGCGGTGGCTGTCACTGGTGGTGGCGGACGACACCGTGGTGTCGCCGAAGGGTCTCTCGTAGAGGACGCGAAAATCGCTCTCCATCGCGGAGGCGAGCGCGGATCCAACGACCAGCAGGGCGAGCGTGGGCAGAGCGCGGGCGGGCATGGCGTTCCTTTGCAGGGATGGTGGCGATGTGCGCGTGGGGGATTAGTTAAGAGACTCCATTGCTGACACGCTAACCATCGCCCTGACCAAACGAAACCAGGAAATGGAGTGCAGAATGCAGGGCATCAGTGCGACGGCGTTGAGCCTACCGCTGCCACCTTTCAGCCATCAGCCATCAGCCAGCAGCCCGACACCAGTCATGCGAGAATCGCCCGCACCACCTTCCCCGCCACATCGGTCAGCCGGTAGTCCCGTCCATTGAACCGGTAGGTGAGCTGTTCATGGTCGAGTCCCATCAGATGCAGGATGGTCGCGTGCAGGTCGTGCACGCCAACGCGGTCCACGACCGCCTTGTGGCCGATCTCGTCGGTGGCGCCGTGGCGGCAGCCGCCCTTGACGCCACCACCCGCCATCCAGGTGGTGAAGGCGTGCGGATTGTGGTCGCGGCCGGCATTCTTGCCGTCCTTGGTGCGCTGCGACACCGGCAGGCGGCCGAACTCGCCGCCCCAGATCACCAGCGTCGAGTCGAGCAGGCCGCGTTGCGCGAGGTCGGTGAGCAGGCCGGCGATCGGCGTGTCGGTCTCGGCGGCGAAGCCGCGGTGGTTGCCGACCAGATCGACGTGCCCGTCCCAGCTCTTCTCGTTGTCCATGCCGCCGCTGTAGATCTGCACGCAGCGCACACCGCGCTCGACCAGCCGGCGCGCGAGCAGGCATTGGCGGCCGTAGGGCGCGCAGCGCGGATCGTCGAGGCCGTAGAGCTTCTGGATGTGCGCCGGCTCGCGTCCCAGGTCGAGCGCCTCCGGCGCGGCGGTCTGCATGCGGTAGGCGAGTTCGAACGAGGCGATGCGCGCCTCGAGCTCGCCATCGGCAGCGCTGCGCCGGTTGAGGCGGGCAAGCAAGTCGAGCTGCGCGCGCTGGGCCGGGTCGCTCAGTTCCGCCGCGCGTTCGAGGTCGCCGATCGGCGCGCCCTGCGGCTTGAGCGCGGTGCCCTGGTAGATGCCGGGCAGGAAGCCGGCGCTCCAGTTCGCGGAGTGGCCCTTGGGCACGCCGCGCCCCTTGGTATCGGTCATGGCGATGAAGGCCGGCAGGTCGCGCGCCGCCGAGCCCAGGCCATAGGTCAGCCACGCGCCGAGACTGGGGAAACCCATGCGCGGCATGCCCGAGTTGATCTCAAGCAGCGCCGGCGCGTGGTTGTTGGAGTCGGTCCAGCAGCTGTGCAGGAACGCCATCTTGTCGACGTGCTGCGCGAGCGCCGGGAACAGCTCCGAGACCCAGGCGCCGCACTGGCCGTGCTGTTTGAAGGCGAACGGCGAACCCATCAGCGGCCCGACCTGGTCGGTGAAGAAACCGGTGTCCTTGTCGAAGCCGGCCAGTTCCGTGCCATCGCGCTTCGCCAGCTCGGGCTTGTAGTCCCAGGTGTCGACGTGGCTGGGCCCGCCGTTCATGAACACCCAGATCACCGCCTTGGCCTTGGCCGGGAAGTGCCCGGGGCGCGGCGCGAGCGGATCCGCCGGCTCCGCGGCATTCAGCCCGAGCGAGTCGAGCAGGCCGGCGAGCGCGAGCAGCCCCAGGCCATTGCCGGCGCGCGCGAGCAGGTCACGACGGGTTGATGCGCTCATGGTGATCCTTCATGCGGTGAGACTCGAGACCCTGGACTCAGCGCACGCATGCGAGTCGCCGGTTGCGAGAAGCGAGCGGCGAGTTGCGAGACTCGAGTCTCGAGACTCGCACTCCGCACTCCGCACACCGCACACCGCACTCCGCACTCCGCATTCATTCCACATAGATCGTCTCATTCAGGCACATCACCACCTGGCAGAAGTCGATGAGTGCCTGGTGGCGCGCATCGGCCGGGTGGTCGGCGTGGGCGCGCTCCTGGGCGGCGATGAAGGCGGTGCCGTCGGCGGCCTCATCGGCGCTGGGGGCGCGCTGCAGGGCCACGCGGTACGCGGC
>JACDGQ010000277.1 GCA_013821615.1 Planctomycetota bacterium | reverse complement strand
CACCACGGCCGCGCGCGCGTCACCGACGCGCACACCGTCGAGGTCGCCACCGCGGCCGGCCCCGTGACGCTCGCCGGCGACGTCATCGTCGTCGCCACCGGCTCGTCGCCGCTGCGGCCCGAGGGCTTCGACTTCGCCCACCGCCGCGTTCACGATTCCAATGAGATCCTCGAGATCACCGAACTGCCGGTCAGCCTGGCGGTGGTCGGAGCGGGCGTGATCGGCGCCGAGTATGCCGGCACCTTCGCCGCACTCGGGGTCGAAGTCCATCTCATCGACGGCCGCGACACCCTGTTGCCGTTCCTCGACGCCGAGATCTCGAAGGCGATCTACAAGGGCATGGTCCAGGCGGGCGTGAAGTTCCATTGGAAGGAGCGCGTGGTCTCGTGCACCTCGCCCGCGGAAGGCCAAGTCACCGTCGAGCTGTCCTCGGGCCTGCGCCTGGCCGTCAGCGACGTGCTGGTCGCGGCCGGACGCACCAGCAACACCGAGGGCCTCGGCCTGGACAAGGCCGGCGTCGAACTCGGCAAGCGCGGCCTGGTGCCGGTGAACGAATTCTTCCAGACGGTGGTGCCGCACATCTACGCCGCCGGCGACGTGGTCGGCGCGCCCGCCCTGGCCGCGACCGGCATGGAGCAGGCGCGCGTGGCGGTCTGCCACGCCTTCAATCTGATCAAGAAGGACATCGCGCCGCAGCTGCCGACCGGCATCTACACCATCCCCGAGGCCGGCACCTTCGGCGCGAGCGAGGAGGAGCTGATCAAGGCCGGCACGCCGTACGTGGTCGGCCGCGCCGCCTACCGCCACAACCCCCGCGGCCGCATCATCGGCGACCGCCAGGGTCTGTTGAAGCTGCTCTTCCATCGCGACGACCACCGCCTGCTCGGCGTGCACGTGGTCGGCGAGCAGGCCACCGAGCTGGTCCACATCGGCATGATGGCGATGCTCAGCGGCGCGACCGACGAGATCTTCTCGCGCGCCTGCTTCAACTACCCGACACTGGGCGACCTCTACAAGTACGCGACCTACGACGCCGAGATGTCGCGCCGGGCGGCCAAGCCGGCCACCGCGGTCTGAGATCCGCACGGGCGCGTGGTCGCGACCCAGCGCCGGGAGAGGCGAGCCCCAGCTCGCCTGGGAAGCACCCCGGACACAGCCCGCCCCATGCGCATCGACCACCCGACCCCGATCGTGCCGTAGCGCTGACGATGCCGGAGGCGCAGGCGAGCTGGGGCTCGCCTCTCCCGGCGGTGCCCTCCGTGGGCATGAAGCGCGCGGATGTCGGCGGCCTGCTCGCCAACCTATATCCGAAAAGCGATCAGGCCTGCGAAATGGACATATCGCGTTCGCCATCAACCTATTATGACGACATGAACGGTCGCCGCGCGCATACTCCAGGTGACGCCGATGACCGACCTGCCAACCTCCGCGCCGCGCCAGACCGGCAGCCTCCTCCCACGCGGTGGGTGGAACGGGGCACGACTGCCCGCTGGCGTCGCCATCCTCGCCGCGATCTGGCTCGGCTTGTACGCCCCCCTGGTCGGCTCCGAAGGCGATGAAGCAACGCGCAAGCTGCTCTCCACCAATTGCCTGCCCTGCCATTCCGCGCTCAAGCACAAGGGTGACCTCGATCTCGAGAAGCCGCTCGCCGCCAGCGATCTCGGCGCCGGTGACGAGCACCTGTGGGAGAACATCCGGCGCGTGGTCAGCGAGCAGGAGATGCCGCCGCCGGAGAAGAAGCAGCAGCCGAGCCTCGCCGAGCGCGACCGCCTGATCACCTGGATCGACCGCACTCTGGACGGGCCCGGCGGCGACACCCCCAGCGACCCGGGCAGCGTCACCATCCACCGCCTGACCCACGTCGAGTACAACCGCACCATCCACGACCTGCTCGGCGTCGATGGCGATCCGGCGCAGGCGTTCCCGCCGGACAGCGCCGGCGGCGCGGGCGCGTTCGACAACCAGGCCGACACGCTGTTCGTGTCGCCGCTTTTGATGGAGCGCCTGCTCGGCCTGTCGCTCGGCCTGGTCGCCAAGGCCGAGCCGGCTCGCCTCGGCGTGGTCGAGGCGGAAAAGAACAAGCAGGGGCAGGTCACGCCCCAGGCGCGGCGCAAGGCGGTCGAGGCCTCGCTGACCGCCTTCCTGCCGCGCGCCTGGCGCCGGCCGGTGACGGCGGGCGAGGTGCAAGCGCTGTACCGCGTCTACGAGCGCGCAGCGCGCGGCAACGTCGCGCCCCAGGACGCGCTGCAGCTCGCCTATGCGGCAGCGCTGACCTCCACGGAGTTCCTGTTCCGCTTCGAAGAGGTGAAGTCCGTACCGGGCGCCTACCCGCTCGGCGCGTACGAACTGGCCAACCGCCTGTCCTACTTCCTGTGGTCGACGATGCCCGACGAGGCACTGTTGGCCGCAGCGAAGAGCGGCGCGCTGGCCACGCCGGAGGGCATTGCTGCGCAGGTCACGCGCATGCTCGCCGATCCGCGCGCGCGCATCCTCGCCAGCCAGTTCATGGGCCAGTGGCTGGGCACCGCCGACCTCGCCACCGGCCTCGGCCCCGATGCCAAGCTCTTCGAGGGCTACAGCGACGCGCTGCGCGCCGCGATGATCGCCGAGCCGGCGGAATTCCTGCAGGCGCTGCTCGACGGCAACGGCAGCGTCCTCGACCTGATCGACTGCGCCTACGTGTACGCCGATGAGACCCTCGCGCGGCACTACAGACTGACTCCGGGCGCGGGCGCGGGCTTCACGCGCATCGCCGTCGACGATGGACGGCGCGGCGGCCTGGTGACCATGGCGGGCGTGCTGGCGGTGACCTCGCGGCCATCGCGCACCAGCCCGGTGCTGCGCGGCAAGTGGATCCTGCAGGAGCTGCTCTCGTACCCGCCGCCGCCGCCGCCGGCCAACGTCCCGGCCCTGATCGAGGCGACTGCCGCCACGCCGAATGTCGGCACCCTGCGCCAGCGCCTGGAGCGCCACCGCGCCGACCCGGCCTGCGCCAGCTGCCACCAGCGCATCGATCCGCTCGGTTTCGGATTGGAGAACTTCGACGCGCTCGGCCGCTGGCGCACGCAGGGCGACCAGGGCGAGGCGCTGGACGCCGTCGGCACCCTGCCCAACGGCGAGACCTTCAGCGGCCCGCAGCAGCTCAAGAAGCTGCTCATGCAGCACCGCGAGCGCATCATGACCACGCTGGTCGAGCGCCTGCTCGCCTACGCGCTGGGCCGGGGGCCCCAGCGCTGCGACCGGCCGAGCGTGCGCCTGATCCTGACGCACCTCGCCGCCGACGGCTGGAAGGCGCGCACGCTGGTCACCGAGATCGCGCTGAGCCTGCCTTTCAGAGCCAAGCGCAACCCTCTGATCAAGCCTGCCGCCCCGAGTGCGCCGCTGACCGCCAAATGAACCGAGGAGACCGCCGATGAGATCCTGGCCCATTTCCCGCCGCACCATGCTGCGCGGTCTCGGCGTCGCCATCGCCCTGCCCATGCTCGACATCATGGCGGGCGCCGACGAACCGGCCGCCGCCGGGCTGAAGTTCAAACCGCCGCGCGCACCCGTGCGCATGCTGCTGATGAACATGCCCTGCGGCACCTACCGCGCGGAGTGGGGTGCGGTCGACAAGCCAGGCCCGCTCGGCGAGCTCAAGCCGCTGCTCAAGCCGCTGCAGCCCTTCAGCGGCGACCTGCTGCTGATCGGCAACCTGATGAACAAGGCCGCGACCGTCGACGGCCTCGCCCACTACACCAACGAGGCCAACCTGTGGACCAGCACGGTGGTGAAGAAGACCACCGGCGCCGACCTGGACGTCGGCGGCATCTCGGTCGACCAGGTCGCCGGCAGCTGCACCGGCGCGGTGACGCGCTTCCCGTCGCTGCACCTCGGCATGATGGCCCCCTACGGCGGCGTCGACAGCGGCTGGGCGCGGGTCTACGACAGCCAGCTGTCGTGGAGCGCGCCGACCACACCGGTGCCCAACGAGATCGATCCCAAGCGCGCCTTCGACCGGCTGTTCCGCAGCGCGGGCGACGCCAAGACGGCGGGCGGCGCGAACGTGGTCATGCCGATCTCGGAGCAGGACCAGCGTAGCGTCCTGGACTACGTGCTCGACGACGCGACCGGCGTGCGCCGCCGCGCCAGCGTCGCCGACCAGCGCAAGCTCGACGAGTACCTGACCTCGGTGCGCGACGTCGAGAAGCAGCTCGACCGCGAGATCAAGGAGGCGGCCAAGCAGCGCCGCGTCGATCCCGCCGCGACGCGCGCCGTCGGCCAGCTCGGCGGCCAGGTCGTGGCCTTCGACGGCAAGGACCACACCAAGCGCCTGCGTCTGATGCTCGACCTGATCGTGCTGGGCTTCTGGACCGACTCCACGCGCGTCTCGACCTTCATGTTCGGCCACGAGCGCAACGACCTCAACTATTCCTTCATCGAGGGCGTGAAGTCCAGCCACCACGAGTCGTCGCACTGGACCGAGAGCGCGGACAAGCTCGCCCAGTACCGCCGCATCAATCTCTGGCACAGCGAGCAGGTCGCCTATCTGCTCGGCCGCATGAAGGGCATCAAGGAGGCCAACGGCGGCACCCTGCTCGACAACAGCATGGTGTTCTGGGGCGCCGCCCTGGCCGACGGCAACACCCACGGGCGCGAGAATCTGCCGATCATGCTCGCGGGCCGCGGCGGCGGCGTGATCAAGCCGGGTCGCAGCATCCAGCTGCCCGACAAGACCCCGCTGGCCAACCTCTACCTGTCGATGCTGCAGTGCCTGGGCGTGCAGACCACGACGTTCGCTGATTCGCAGAAGGCGATCGCGGAGCTGGTCGGCTGACGCTCAGAGGTTGTCGGCGCCATTCTTCTTGCCGTCCTCGGGCTGCGGCGCGCCGCCCTGATCGATGAAGGCGGTGATGCCGTCGACGGTGGTACTGAAGGCCTCACGCTCCTGGTCCAGCGCCTCCTCGGCCGCATTGGCCCGGTCGTCGAGCGCATCCGCCGCGAGCCCCACCAACTCGGCCTGCTGGCGCGCGTGCAGCGCCTCGCGCTGCAGGGCATGGGCGGCGACCACCGCCGCGGCGATGCGCGCGCGGATGGCGGTGCGCTG
>JACDGQ010000276.1 GCA_013821615.1 Planctomycetota bacterium | reverse complement strand
ATCCTGCACTTCTGGACCTGGCAGCGCAGCGGCTGGCGGCCGACGCGGCCCAGCCCGCTCGACCACCTGGTCGCCGACGAATTGGCCACCGCCGTGGCCCAGGCTTGCCGGATCCTGGGCCGCACCCCGGACGCTGCCGGCTGGCTGCAGGTGACCGGCTTCACGCCGCACGACTGCGGCCTGCCCGCGGGGCGCATACCTGGCGGGGTGACCGCCATCGATGCCCTGATGCTGCCGATCGCGGGCGGGCACCGCTACCTGCTCGCCGTCCACGGTCTGGAAGCGGCCGAGGCGGCGGCGCTGAACGGCGAATACCCGCTACGCGTGCAGGTACCGACCACCTCACCGCCGCGCGCGCGCTGGTCCTTCGCTTTGCCCCCCGCCGGTCTGCCCGCCTGGTTCACGCCCGGCCCCGGCCCGCGCGGCCATCACAGCCTGATCCAGGTCGGTACCGGCCAGGTCGAGGCCGGCCGCTGGGCCGCCTACGACCCTGCGACCCGGACCGCGTACGCCTGGGACTGGGAAGGGCCGGCGGCGCAGCCCGCGACCGCGGACCTTGCTCGGCCTTGAAGGGAGGGGAGAAGGGGAAGCAGGAAGGCGGAGGGGAATGCAGGAGGTGTGAGGGGAGGCAAGAGGGGAGAAGGGGAGAAGGGGAGACAGGGGACCGCAGGGAGACTTGATGGTGATCGGCCAATTCTGGTGAGTGGATTCAGAGGTGCGCCTTGGAGCGGTCTCTCCCTTCTTCCCTCCCTCCCTCCTGCCTTCCCCTTCCCCCCTCCGCAGTCAATGGCATCCCCTTTGCATCCACCCGTGCTCACCACGTCAATCTGACAACTCCGCCCGAGGATCCCCATGACCCAGCACGCTTTCCAGACCGAAGTCCAGCAGCTCCTGCAGCTGATGATCCACAGCCTGTACTCCGAGCGCGAGATCTTCCTGCGCGAACTCGTCTCGAACGCGTCGGATGCCTGCGATAAGCTGCGCTTCACCGCCCTGACCGCCCCCGAGCTGCTGCGCGGCGACGACACCCTCAAAGTCGAGGTGCTGCCCGACGCCGAGGCCAAGACCCTGGTCATCCAGGACAACGGCATCGGCCTGACCGAGGCGGAAGCCGTCGAGCACCTCGGCACCATCGCCAAGTCCGGCACCAAGGCCTTCCTGCAAGGCCTTGGCGACCAGGCCAAGTCGGCGAACCTGATCGGCCAGTTCGGCGTGGGCTTCTACTCGGCGTTCATGGTTGCCGACCGCATCGTCGTCGAGAGCCGCAGCGCCAGCGCGTCGAGCGACGCCGGAGTGCGCTGGGAAAGCCGCGGCGATGGCCAGTTCTCGACCGAGACCATCAGCCGCGCCGCGCGCGGCACCACCGTCACGTTGCACCTCAAGGACGACGCCGGCGATTTCCTACAGGGCTGGAAGCTGCGCGAGCTGATCAAGAAGTACTCCGACTACGTCGCCTACCCGATCTTCCTGCCCAAGTACGTCTCCGAAGAGGACGCCAAGAAGGTCGTCGCCGCCGAGCCCGAGCAGGTCAACGCCGGCCAGGCGCTGTGGACTCGCCCCAAGGACGAGATCACCGACGAGCAGTACAACGCCTTCTACAAGTCCGCCTGCCGCATGTGGGACGAGCCGGCTACGCGCCTGCACTTCAGCGTCGAGGGCCACCAGTCGTTCACCGCGCTGGTGTTCGTGCCCGGGCAGAAGCCCATGGACCTCTTCGATCGCGAGCGCCGCGGCCTGAACCTCTACGTGCGCCGCGTCTTCGTCATGGACGACTGCAAGGACCTGCTGCCGGAATACCTGCGCTTCCTGCGCGGCATCGTCGACAGCGACGACCTGCCGCTCAACGTCAGCCGCGAGATCCTCCAGCAGCAGGACACCGTCGCCAAGCTGCGCAAGCAGCTGGTCAAGCGCGTGCTCGACCATCTGCTCAAGCTCGCCTCCTCCAGCGACGAAAAGGATCAGGCCGCGTTCACCGCCATCGACGCGTCGTTCGGCGCCGTGCTGCGCGAGGGCATCGTCAACGACACCGAGAACAAGGAGCGCCTCAGCAAGTTGGCGCGCTTCGCGTCGAGCTTCAGCGTCGCCGACGGCAAGACCGGCAAGACCGGGCTCGAGGACTACGTCAAGCGCATGCCAGCCGAGCAGAAGAGCATCTACCTGGTGGTCGCCGCATCGATCGACGCGGCCAAGGCCAGCCCCCACGTCGAAGGCTTCCTGAAGAAGGGCTGGGAGGTCCTCTATCTGACCGACCCGGTCGACGAGTGGGTGGTCGGCCACCTCAACGAGTTCGACAAGAAGCCGATCGTCAACGTCGCCAAGGGCCAGTCCGACCTGACCAGCGACGAGGACAAGAAGGCCATCGAGGAGAAGGCCAAGAGCTACTCCGGCTTCATGGGCTTCTGCAAGGAGGCGCTCGATGGCGACGTCTCGGACGTGCGTCTCGCCGGCAGCCTGACCGACAGCCCGTGCCGCCTGGTCGCCGAGAGCGAGGGCGTCTCGCCCCAGCTCGAGGAGATGATGCGGCGCATGGGCCACGAGGTGCCGTCGCAGAAGCGCGTCCTCGAGCTCAATGCCGACCACGCGGTGATCAAGCGCCTGCAGGCGCTGCACGAGGGCGGCGGCGACCAGCCGCGCCTGCGCGACTACATCGCCGTGTTGCGCGATCAGGCCCTGCTCGCCGAAGGCGCCAAGCTCGCGGACGCCGCCGGCTTCGCCAAGCGCGTGCAGGACCTGCTCGCCGCGGTGGTCGGCGGTGGCGAGGCCAAGGCCGCGGCGGCCGCGACCTGACGGACCGCGCCGTCGCATACCGCCGGGAGAGGCGAGCCCCAGCTCGCCTGGATCACCGGCATCATCGGCGCTGCGGCACGATCGGCGTCGTGGCGTCGATGTGCACGGGCCTGGGTGCCGCGTGCTTGAAAGGCGAGCTGGGGCTCGCCTCTCCCGGCGGTGCCGCACGCCGCCAAGAGTATATTTTGCGGCCCGCGGCGCTGGGCCGCGGGCGCGTGCCCTGCCGACGCTTGTCGATGCTGCGGCCGCCGGCTACAAACCGGCGGCTGCTCCGTTTTCGGGAAGCGGCCATGGAGACCTCCGTGGCACCCGGACGAGCGACGTGAGCGACCACCCGCCGTCTCCTTTGCCCGCGACTGCGCTCGGCGCGCCGCCAGCCGCGCCCCGCTCGCGCCTCGTCCTCCTGCTCATCCTGCTTGCCCTCGCCGCCAACGTCGTGGCCCTGCTGCTGCCGCTGGTCGACATCACCGCGCTGGTCAAGCGCCGCACCGTCGGCTTGACCAACTCGGCGAGCCTGCTGTGGCGCCACCAGCTGCACGTGCTCGCCATCCTCGCGCTGCTGCTGTCGGTGGTCTTCCCGCCGCTCAAGCTGGCGGTACTCGCTTGGGCCTGGTGGGGACGCGGCGCGACCCGCGCGCAGCGCCGCGCCCTGTGGCTGGTCGAGGCGCTCGGCAAGTGGTCCCTGTTCGACGTCCTGCTGATGGTCCTGCTGATCGGTTTGACGCGTGGTCAGTTCGCCGTCGCCGTCGCGCCCTGCGCAGGGCTGGCCGCTTTCACCGGTTCGGTGGTGGTGGCGATGCTGGCGGGCGAATTGCTCTCGCGCGGATGCGCCGGTTTTCTCGCGCTACCGCGCCCCCGTCCGCAGGCGCCGACCGTGCTGCTGGTCGCACTGGCGGCCCTGCCGGCCGGGGCCGCGTTGCTGCTGCCGGTGTTGGGCCTGCACGACTGGCGGCTGCTGCCCTGCGACCTCAGCATCACTGACATGGTCACCGCCGCCTGGGCCGCGGGCGCCTACGCCCTCGCCGCCTGCTGCGCCCTGTCCTTGGCTATCTTCCCGCTGGTCGCCCTCGCCAACGACGCGCTCGCCGCCGCGGGCGCCACCCGCCGCCGGCCTTGGCTCGCGCGCTGGTCAATGCTCGACGTCCTCGCCCTCGCCCTGGTGGTGTTCGCGCTTGAGGGCGGCAGCTATGTCACCACCGACCTGTGCCTCGGCGCGGCCGTGCTCGCCATCGCCATCGCGGGGCGGTGGCTGCTCGCGTGGTGGGTCCGCCGCGCTGGTCCCGCGGACTAATTGCGCGCGGTGGTCAGCGTCAGCACGCGCCATTCGCCGGGCCAGTCCTTGCCGACGAAGCGCAGCAGCACGCCGGAATAAGGCACGGTGCGGGTCTTGTAGGCCTGGCCGCCCTGCTCGACGATCAGCGTGCCGGCGCTGCCGTAGAAGGTGCTCAGCTCCATGCTGTCGGGGACTTCGCCGGCCTGCCAGCGCGTCAGGACGTCCGTGGTGCCGTTGGGGCCGCGGCCGCGCAGGAACAGATCGATGATCGCGACGTCGTCACTGCTGACGCCGCCCGCCTCGAGCCGGGCGAGGAGCGCGCGGTGCTCGACCGCGGTCTTGCCCTTGGCCTTCTGCGCGGCGACGAAGGCCTCTGGCTTGGTCTCGGCGCTCCAGTCGGCGAGCATCTTCGCCGCCTCCTTGGCCGGCATCCAGATGCGCTGCGGTTCGATCAGGGTCAGGCCCTTGAGCGCGGCGAGTTCGCTGCGCACGCCGGCGAGCTTGACGGTGTGCACTGCGCCGTGATGCACGTCCGGCATGTCGGTGATCGCCGGGACGCCGACGTTGGCGGGCGGCATGGTGGTCAGCCAGGCGCGCTCCTGGATGGCCAGCACGCGTTCGCCAGGACGGTTGCGCTTGCCCTCGACCACCGCGGTGAAGCCGTCGATGGCCTGCTGGCGAGCCCCATGGTGGCCGATCAGCCAGCCCAGCGCGACGATCAGCCCGATGGTGCCCAGGGTGTAGAGCCACCACGAACGCATCAGCTTCGCTTCCTCGACGCCCTGATTGGACAGCAGGGCCGGGCCGATCCGGCCGACGCCGCCCTCGCCGCGGCCGATGGCCTTCTTCTTCTCCTTCTGCGCCTGGGTCTCGCTCTCCTTCTTGACCGACTCGGCCTTGAGCGCCGCGTTCATCGACACCGCCAGGGTCGCGGCCATGCTGCGGCGCGCCTCCTTCTGCTGCGAGGTCATGCGGTCGGAGGCGCGCATGCGCGCGCTCTGCTGGCTGTTCTCACCGGCGGGTTCGGCAGGGG
>JACDGQ010000275.1 GCA_013821615.1 Planctomycetota bacterium | reverse complement strand
CCGTGAAGAGGCGGGAGGGACGCCCCCGAAGCCCGCTCCCGGACCGGCACCGTCCCCGGATCCGGCCCCCCTGCCGGGCCCCGACCCCCAGCCGTTGCCCCATGCCACGCCGCACCCCCGGCATGAGGAGGACGCACCCACCCTGCTCACCCGTGCGCAGGCCCACCACGAGGCCGAGGCGCTGGTGGCCCGGCTCGCCGGCAAGGTCGATGTCCATCACGCGGTAGACGCACAGGGAACACCCGCAGAGCTGCGCCTGCATGGCGACACGGCCAGCGTCAGCATCGGGCCGAATCAGGCCAAGGTGACCGCGAGCCACGATTTCCGAGTCGTCGAGACGGTGGCGAAGAGCGCCGTGGTGGCAGGTGCCGTCGACGGCCTCTATGACGCCGCGACCCCGGCCCTCGAAGCCGGCGGTCGGCTCGAGCAGCACCGCCGGGAATTCCAACACGACCATCCCACGACCAGCGCGCTGGCGACCGCGGCCGCCGCCGCCGCGGTGGTGGTGGGGACCAACCTGGCGGTGAATTCGGGCGCCTATGCGCACGCCGCTGACGCGGTCGACCAGCTGGCCGACCGCGTGCACGCCCGGCACCCGCTCGATCCGCAGCAGACGCCGCGGCTCGAAGCGACGTCCCACGACCTCATCCACGAGCGCGACCTGCGCCTGGGGGTGACGCCCGGCTTCGCGGTGGCGCGCACCCCGGCCGGCGTGCTGGTCGATGATCTGCGCGTGACCCTGGAAGCCAGCCAGGTCGAGCACCTCGGCGGCCAGGCCCAGCTGAGCAATCGCGCCACGCTCCACCTCGACGGCATCGTGCCACTGGACCGCCAGGTCCTCCATCAGGCCGGCCTCGAGGCCTCCCTGCACGTCTCGTCGCGCCTGAGTACCAGCCTCCCGCTTGCGGGCGGCGTGCTCGAACCGTCGCTGCGCGCCAGCCTCGACGTCACTGCCGATGCCCACGCCGGCGATCCCGCCCACCTGGTCAAGGCCGCCACCCAGCCGACCAGCGGCGTCAACGGGGCCGCCGCCATCCAGGCCGGAGTGGAGTGGAAGGACCACGGCCTGACCGTCGGCGCCCACGTGGACGTGCGCGAGAGCATCGATCGCCAGGGTCACGCCGGCACCGATGTCACCGCTGGCCTCGGCGCGACGTTGAAATTCTGATCTCCCGCATCTGCAGCACGGCTCCGATTTGACTTCCACTGCGCGCCAAGCGACCATCCCCACGGGGGGCCGGCATGGCACCAGGGACGTTGGGTGCGGTGTGGTGGCGGCTGTGGCGGGCAGGGCGGAACAGCCTCCGCCACCTGGTCGTCGAGCAGCCCATCCGCGGCATCTCGGTGGCGGTGGTGCTGGCGGTGGTGTGGCTGATGCTGGGCGCGCTGTTCCTGGGCGTGCTGCTCTACCTGGGCGAGGACCAGTACGCCTCGTTCAAGCGCAGCCTGGTCGAGAGCCTGCTGTCGCTGTTCTTCTTCACCCTGTTCTTCCTGGTCTCGATCTCGGACATGGTGCTGGTGTGGGGCGCGCTGTTCCGCAGCCGCGCTGCAGCCTTCCACGCGCAGCTGCCATTCGGCGAGCGCGCGCTGTTCTGGAGCGCCGCCACCGAGGGCGGGCTGTGGTCGAGCTGGGCGGTGCTGGTGCTGGCGTGCCCGCTGATCGGCGCGCTGGTGGTCGACCGCCAGCACCTCCATCCAGCGCTCGGTGACGGTCTGCTGATGGCCGCGGGCGCCGCGGCGGCGCTGCTCGCCTTCGTGATCTGCTGCGTGGCCGTGGGTGGCGTCGGCGCGCTGCTCCTCGCCCGCCTCATCCCGTTGCTGCGCCGCGGGCTCAAAGGCATCGTCGCGCTGGCCGGACTGGCTTTGGCGATCGGCGCGGTGGTGGCGCTGGGCACACTGGAGCGCCGCGGCGAGCCCACCCTGCTGGTCTCGGAGATCGTCGGCCACCTGCGTTTCGCCGAGAATCCGTATCTGCCGCCGTGGTGGGCCGAGCAGGGTCTGAGCGCAGCGCTCGACGGCCGCTGGACGGAATGGAGCTACTACCTCGGGCTGCTGCTGAGCACCGCCGCCACGGTGGCGCTGGTCGGCGAGTGGCTGGCCGGCCGCCGCCTGCGCCTCGACCTCGATGCGCTCACCGGCCGGCCCGAGGCGCGCAGCGCGGCGCGCAGCCGGCCATGGCGGCTGCTGCCGCTGCTGCCGGCCGACCTCGCCCTGCTCGCGGCCAAGGATCTGCGCCTGTTCCTGCGCGAGCCGGCGCAGGTCCTGCAGTTCACCATGTTCTTCAGCATCCTCGGCTTCTACCTGCTGATGCTGCCGCGCATCGGCAAGACCTTCCTGTTCGACGAGTGGTGGCGGCCGGCGGTGTCGCTGCTCAACCTCACCGCGGTGGCGATGGCGCTGGCGACCTTCACCGGGCGCTTCGTCTACCCGCTGCTCAGCCTCGAGGGGCGGCGGCTGTGGGTGCTGGCCCTGGCGCCGTGGCCGCGCGCGCGCGTGGTGACGGCCAAGTTCGTGTTCGCGCTGCTGGTCGGCCTGCCCGCCGGGGTGATGCTGGTGGTGCTGTCCGGGACCATGCTCGAACTGCGCCCGGTGGTGGTGCTGTACCAGGCGCTGACCATCGCCTGCATGGCGGTCGGCTTCACCGCGGGCGCACTCGGCCTGGGCGCGCGCCTCGCCGACTACACCGAGGACAATCCGGCCAAGCTGGTCGCCGGCTATGGCGGCACCATCAATCTGATGAGCAGCCTGGCCTTCACCGGGTTGCTGCTGTGCGGGGCCGCCTTCCCGCTGCTCAGCGAGGGCCGGCCAGGCTTCGGCCCGTGGCGCTGGGGCGTCGGCCTGGCCTGGACGCTGGGCATCACCACGGTGTGGACGCGCATCTTCATGGGGATGGCGTGGCGATGGTTCGGGCGGCTGGGGTAGGACTGCGCGGCTGCAAGGGCTGGGAACCCGGCCGGTGTCGACACTATCGTTAGCGGGTGGCTCGACTTGGCGTTCACCTTCACCCCATGCGATCCGCAGCCCATGAGTTGGCCAGGAAACAGCCCTCTCGATCCCGAAATTGCAATGGTCTTGTAGCGACGCTCACGTGAGACGGCGAAGTCCTTGCGACCAGCAGCGGAAATTGGGCAAGTCTAGCGAAGCGCAACCCCGATAAGCTACTTGGCCGAGGCATTCCCAGGATTCCCGCCAAGCGCACGATCAGCCATTTCCGCCGCCTGTGCTCGCAGTTCCGCCTTCACCTGTTCGCCCTTCGCCCGATCCAGCTCCTGCGAACCGACATTTGACATGAGGACCAGATTCAGGAAGGGAGCACACCTTTCCCCCGGTGAGAGGTTGAATAGGAACAATACGCAAACAGCTGGAGCGCTCGGATCGGGAACCAGTTGGAATTTATGGTCTTTCGCGGCATCGACGCTGCTCCGCTTGACGTCCGCCAAGGCGGAATCAAAGTCTCCGGGGCCCATTTGCCTCGAGGAAACGATGGTCTTCTTCGTATCATCAGAGATCTCATATGCCCAGCCGGCCGTCTGACCGCCACTGATTTCAGACAGCAAAGACTGCGCCTCCGCTTGGAATTCGGCGAATCCGACGGAATCGGGATTTCCGGTCATGGTGATCGTGATTCTGCGGATTTGACCGCTCGCAGGGTCAAAGCCGATTATGATCGTGTCGGAATTTATCTCATCGTGCCGACCACCATGTTGACGAACATACTTGTATTCAGTGAAACGGTCGACCAGCATACGCATCCCATCCGTTGGGATCACCATGAGATCTTCCGGCGAATCCAAGGTCATCGCATCCGTAAATTCGGATTTCCGCTTCAAGTCCGGCGCGCGCGTTCGCACGATATCGTCAGCCATGCTTGCTACGATATAGTCATGGACCCGCACGTATCCCTGTGGCGAGGTCAGGTAGTGCGTCATCCTGCTTTTTTCATTGGACCACGAAAAGGACTGCCGTGTCAACTGACTGCTGATCCCGGCCCACTCACGTGCATAGACATTGCCTCCAAGGGCGATGCCGAATGCCTTGAGCGCCAGAGGCATTCCAGCGCCGGTGGCGGCTGAATGCGGGCCGCTTCCCCTGATCACCCCGCTAGCACCATCGCCGGGTGTACCGGCTGGCTTCTCTGTGTTGGATGGATCAGATCCGCATCCAGCCAAGAGACCAATGATCAAGCCGGACATGAGGTGACGGATTGGCATGACAGGTCTCCGAGACGAGTGATATTCGCAATGCAATCGCTTACAAGAGGGCTGAGAACGAGTTGTCGAGGCAACCACATGGACCAGCGAACGATGAAGCGGGTAGGGAGCCGCTCCATTTCTGATGCCCCGGCTTGTGCGGCCCAGGCAAGCTGTTGTGTTGACAGAACAACTATGACCTGATCAGGGCCGGGAAACCGCATGCGGTAGGTCTCTTACATGGGCGCCGTTCCACCTGTTCCACCGCGGAGCGTCTCAATCGCGCCTTTTTTTGCCGCATGCAGCTGCGACCAGACCTGCGGTCGGGAAGCGTCGGCGGCCGCATGCCGCCCGGTCGAACGTCCTCGAGAGTCCCTTATGCAGGGATACGGTCCACGAACGGAGAGCGCCAAGCTGGAGCTGACAGGCCAAGCTGGGCGCAATGACGCGGACATTGCCGTCTACTAACACGGCTCCGTCGCGGACAGCCTGGATGGCCTACAGGCTCCTTGCATCCGAGGATTGGGCGCCCAGGAGTGCGCCCTGCACGCGATTTTCCCTATCAGGCTGGTGACGCTCAGCCGCCTCGTCTGAGCGATGGGTCTTCCCCTGGATGTGCGCGACTCCGTGAATCCCCTGTTGCTCCCCCCAGGTACCTTCCTCACCCCCTGCCGCACCACCCCCATCGACGTTGACCCTCCGGCCGCCGATCCACACTGGACCCTGTTGCGGGGAGGCAGCGTGACCAGACATCCCGTGCGCCCGAAGTTTTCCACGGTGCTTGCCGTCCTCGCCGGTGCGGCGCTCGCCCTCGGCGGGACGGACCTCGTCGCGGCCGAGCTGCCGCTGAGCGTCGACAGCGCGCTGCTCAAGCAGCCGGCGGCGGCGCGCGAGGCGCAGGCGCGCAC
>JACDGQ010000274.1 GCA_013821615.1 Planctomycetota bacterium | reverse complement strand
CACCAGGCCGGGGTGCTCGCGCAGCGCGGGCGCGAAGCTGGCGCTGCGCGCCTGGGCGAGGCGCGCGGCGGCGATGTCGACGGTGGCGGCGGTCAGGTCCCACTCGTGGAAGCCGAGGCGCTGGCCCTGGACCAGGATGCGCCCGCCGGCGGCGATCAGCGCGCCGCCATCGTAGATTGCACGGCCGGCCTCGTTGCCGAGCAGGTTGGCGTAGACGTAGGCGCAGCCGAACGCGCGGCTGCCCTCGATGACGAAGCGGTGGCGCACCGCCAGCTTGCCGAAGGCGAAGTGGCTGGCCGACGGATTGAGGATGACGTCGGCGCCGAAGGCGGCGAGGCGCACGCCCGCGCGCCCGGCGACCCACGCGTCTTCGCAGATCTCGAAGCCGAAGCGCACCCCGCCGACGTCGAAAAGCAGGTCGCCCAGCGGCACCTCGCGCCCGCCGACGACCGTGGCCGCGACCAGGCCTTCCTGCCACGGCTTGAACCAGCGTGGCTCGTAGTGGATGCCGTCGCCGGCGAGGTGCTGCTTGGCGACCAGGCCCAGCACCACGCCGTCGGCGACCACCGCCACGGTGTTGAACAGCGCGCGGTGGTGCAGCCAGGGCAGGCCGATGCACACCACCAGGCCGACGGTCTCGGGCAGCAGCTCGAGCAGCACACGCTCCGCCTGCGCGACCACGTCGAGGCCGTGGAAGGCGTCCTCGCAGCCGTAGCCGGTGATGCACAGCTCCGGCAGGCAGAGCATGGCCACGCCCTGCTGGCGCGCGGCGCGCAGCGCGGCGACGATGCGCGCCTGGTTGCCATCCCAGTCGAGCGGGGTCTGGTTGAGTATGGCGGCGGCGAGGCGGAGGGTGGTCATGGGAGATCGAGCTTGAGGGTGGTTCTGAGCGCCGGGTCCACGAGTGTGAGCGGTCGCTCATCAGGCACCAGCAATGCGCGTGGATCGCCGCGCCGCCCAGCCTGGGCATGCACCTGGGCGGTGATGTCTTCGATACGCGTGAGCCAATCCTGGGCATAGCTGCGCAGTGCCTGCCCCCGCATCCCGAGCTGCACGGCGCGCCGCGGCTGGGCGCGGCCGGCAGGATCGTGATCGGGATCCCATTGCAGGCGGATGTCGCTGCCGTCCACGGCGGCGCTCCACGCCTCGGGCGAGGCATGGAGCCCTGGCTGGAAGCTCGACCACACCGCACTTCCCAGGATGCCGATGAAGGCCTGCATCCTGAGGTGGATCGCCAGCACGCGCTGCTGATCGGGCTTGCCGGCCCAGCCGCAGCGATGCATCATCCACAGGAAGTTGGGCTTGATCCAGCTCATGCGGTTGAGGCTGAATGGTCCGCCGAAACGCTGGTGCTGCACGGCATGATCGGCGATCTCGGGGCGGTATGCCTGATAGACCACGATCTCTTCGGCGTCGTACGAAGCGAGGATGTGGCGGCCTGCGGCCGGCCACCTTCCGCACACGTCCGCGTAGGGCTTCCAATCGAGCTGCATGGGATCCTCAAACTTTCCGGACGCGGGCGGCCAGGATCAGCGCGGTCTTCCGCTCATGCAATCCCTGCTCGAGTCCGACCGGATACTGGTGCGGATTGTCCAGGCGCTTGATGCCGGGATGGAAGAGCGCGAGCTGGGCCTGGGCGTGGGCGCGGACTTCGGCCAGCAGGGGTTGCTGGTAGACCGGCTGGCCGCCGCGCAGGACCGGCATCAGCAGGTCCGCTGCGGTCATCGCGGTGCCGTGCTCCGTGGTCAGACCCATGCGCCGGCGGCGGGTCGGATCGGTGGGATCGACCATCACCCACTCGCCGGGTTCGCCGTGCAGCTCGTCCCAGATCACGTCGCCGACGGCTTCACCGCCGGCGCTGAAGCGGCGCACGTTCTGGATGCCGGGGTTCGAGACCTTCACCGCCTGCTCGCTGAGCTTGAGCTTGGGACGCCACTCCCCACCCGGCGCGCGGATCGCGGCGAGCTTGTAGACGCCGCCGAGCGCGGGCTGGTCGTAGGCGGTGACCAGCTTGGTGCCGACGCCCCACACCGCGATGGTGCCGCCCTGGTCCTTGATGCTGGCGATGGTGCGCTCGTCGAGGTCGTTCGAGGCGACGATCACCGCCTTGGGGAAGCCCGCCTCGTCGAGCAGCGCGCGCGCCTGGATCGACAGCCACGCGAGGTCACCCGAATCGAGGCGGATGCCGACGATCTCGTGGCCGCGCGCGCGCAGTTGGCGCGCCACGGTGATGGCGTGCTTCACCCCCTCGACGGTGTCGTAGGTGTCGACCAGGAAGACGCAGTTGTTGGGCATCGCCCGCGCGTAGGCCTCGAACGCGGAGAGTTCATCGTCGAACGACATCACCCAGCTGTGCGCGTGCGTGCCGCGCACCGGAATGCCGTAGCGCTTGCCGGCGAGCACGTTCGAGGTCGACGCGCAGCCGCCGATGTAGGCGGCGCGGCTGGCGCTGAGCGCGCCGTCCAGGCCCTGCGCGCGGCGCAGGCCGAACTCCAGCACCGGCTCGCCGCGCGCGGCCTGGCAGATGCGCGCGGCCTTGGTCGCGACCAGGCTGTTGAAGTTGATCAGGCACAGCAGCGCGGTCTCGAGCAGCTGCCCCTGCAAAATGGGCCCGCGCACGCGCACCAGCGGCTGGTGCGGAAACACCACCGTGCCCTCGGGCACGGCGTCGATATCGACGGTCAGGCGCAGGTCGGCGAGATAGTCGAGGAATTCCGCGGCGAAGATCGGCTTGCCGTCGTTGCCCGGGATGGTCGCCAGGTAGGCGAGATCGTCAGCCGCGAAGCGGAAGTCGCGCAACCAGTCGAGCGCCAGCCCCAGCCCCGCAGCGACGGTATAGCCGCTGCCGAAGGGCGGCTTGCGGAAGTGCAGATGGAAGACCGCCTCGTGCTCGGCCGTGCCGCTGCGCCAGTAGCCGTAGGCCATGGTCAGCTGGTAGAGATCGGTGAGCAGTGCCTGACCGTCCATGGGCGTTTCCTCTATGGTGTATTTAATACACTATGTAGGCCGAGTCAAGCACCTGCGGGCTGGCGCACGACCGCTGGGGGGTCTCCCCCAAAAACCCGGTTCCTCGTCATCCGAGGTGGAAACTTTCCGTCCATCGCGGGGAAAGCGAATCCTGATCGAACAAGAGGAACGGAGAAACGGAGGAAGAAAGGGAGCCAGTGAAAAAAGCGAAGTCCGTAAAAACGGCATCGCCAACTCTTGGCTGTCCTCCGTTACTCCGTTCCTCTTGTTTGATCCTGTCTTTCCTGTGGTGATCGACGAGACCCGAATAGGCAATGGATCACCACGAATGACGAGGAACAAAAAAACCGCGCCCAGTCGGGCGCGGTTTTCCAGGCGGCGCGTGCGCAGACCCGCCAGCGGTCTCAGCCGCTCACTTCACCCGCTCGAGCTTGATCGGGTGCGTGCCCTTCGAGTTCCACTGCGCGACATAGATCGCGCCGTCCGGATCGACGAAAAGGTTGTGCGGGTGGATGAAGGTGTCGCCGGTGCTGGACATCTTGGTGAGATGGCCCTCGGGGTCGTACGCGGGTGCGCTGCCGGCGACGTTGGAAACCACCTTGCCGGTCTTGTCGAGGATCGACACGTAGCCGTTGAGGTTGGGCACGTAGAGGTCGCCCTTGAAGATGAAGACGTCGCAGACGTCGGCGCCGGGCATCGGGATGGCGTCGATGTAGTCGCCGTCGAGGGTGAAGCGCTTGATCGCCTGCTGCCCGCGCGAGGCCACCAGCAGCACCGGCTTGGCCGGGTCGCGGCGGTCGATGATGCCGCCGTGCGGGGTGTTGAGGTTCTCGGGCTTGTCGCCCTTGCCACCGAAGATGCGCAGGATCTTGGCGTCGGCGGCGTAGTGGATGATGGTGGCCTGGCCATAGCCGTCGAAGACGTAGAAGTCGCCCTGGTCGCCGAACTCGATGTCGGTCGGCTTGTACTGGTCCTTCTTGGTGTACGGCTCGTGGCCCTCGGGCCAGTCGAAGGTGCGCAGCTCCTTGCCGTCGATGGTCGCCTCGATCACCTGGTGGCGGTCGTGGTCGGTCAGCCACACGTGGTCGCCATCCGCGCCCGGCACGACCTGCAGGCCGTGCACGCCGGGATACGTGGTGCCCCAGGTCTGCAGCATCTTGCCGCTGGCGCGGTCGTAGATGATGACGTTGTTGTTCCCGCCGTTGTTGATCAGCACGATGCGGCCCTTGCTGTCCATGCGCATGGCGTGGCAGTCGTGCAGCGGGATGCTCTCGGCGCTGACGTCGCCCCAGCCGGGCAGCACGTGGTAGCGGTAGGCGCCCTGACCGAGTTCACCCTCGGCGGCGCCCGCGGTCGCGGTGGCGACCACGCAGGCGAGGCCGGCGGCGAGGCGGGTCAGGAGGTGGCGTTGGGTGCGAGTCGACGCGGGGAAGGGCATGGGGTTCCTTGGGGGCGTGGGGCAGAGGGTAAAGCGTATACGGGCGGTCGCCGTCGGCGTGGTGATCGTTCCGGCGGGGTCAGGGCGCGGACGCCGCCGGCTCGAGGGCGATGCGCGCATCGCCCAGGGTGCCCCACTGGAAGCCGTCGCCGAAGCCGCCATCGCTGGTGGCGATGGTCAGCCAGCGCGCGCCGGCCGGGATGGCGACATCGATACGCGAGGCGGGCTGATCCACCAGGGGAATGACGCTGCGCTGCACCAGCTGTCCATCGAGCAGCACGGTCAGGAAGGTGCCGCCGGCGGCCAGCCCGCGTGCGGGATCGCGGTCGCCGGTCGCGGCGAGGCGGAAGCAGCCGATCAGGTGCTGGTCGTAGTTGTGCTGCTGCTGCTCGAGGCGCACCTCGAGGCGCTCGCCCGCGACGACCGCCACCGGATCGAGGAAGAACACCGCCTGGTGCGGCTTGCCGGTCTCGGGCACGATGCCCCAGCCGAGGGTGCCCTCGCTGATCACGGTGCTGCCGATGGACCAGCCGGACTGCGAGAAGTCGGCGACCGCGCCGACCAGGGTGAGTTCGCGCCGGCCGGCGGGACCGACCAGCGCGAAATGCGCGCCGGTGAGCACGAAGTTGCCGTTGGGCGCCGCGCCCGGCCCGTGGCCACCGAGGCGCGCGTCGGGCAGGACCTCGAGGCGCACCGCGCTGAGG
>JACDGQ010000273.1 GCA_013821615.1 Planctomycetota bacterium | reverse complement strand
GGCGCGCAGGCCAACGCTTAGACGCGCGGGCCGCCGGTCAGGGCGGGAAGCCGCCGTTGCTGCGCGAGGTCCCGCCCGTCGGCGAGGCCGGCGGGAAGGGGCTGCTCGGGGCCGGCGGCGTGGTGGCGCGCGGCGCGGCGGGGAAACCACCAGGCGAGGTGCTGCCCGGGAAGCTGCCGCCGGGCGCCGGGGTGCTGCCCGGGAAGGCGCCACCGGGAGCCGGCGAGGACCCGGGGAAGGCGCCACCCGGCGTCGGGTACGAGCCCGGAGCGGGATAGCCGCCCACTGGGTTCACCGGGGCCGGAACCGGAAAGGAGGTCGGACCGTTACCCAGGGGCGCCGGCGCGGTGCCGCCTCCGCTCTTGGCCTTGCCCGGCAGCTTCAGCTTCTGGCCGATGCGCAGATGACTGCTGTCGACGCCGGGATTGAGCTCGGCGATCTTCCTGGCCAGCGCCTTGTTGCCCAGCTCCTTGGTCGCGATGATGTCGAAGGTGTCCTTGGCCTTGACCACGTACTCGCCGGCGCCTTCGGGCGCGCCCAAGGGGGTCGGGGCCGGGGCAGGAGGTGCGGCGGCATCCTTGGGCGCGGTGCCGGCGATCTCAGGCAGCACCAGCTTGTCGCCGACCTTGAGGCCTTCCGGGTCGACGCCGGGGTTGGCCTTGACGATCTCGCGCCACTTGGTGGTGGTGCCGTAGTGCTTCTTGCTGATGTCGCTGAGGGTCTCGCCTGCGGCGACGATGTGGACCTTGCCCGGACCGCCATCGCTGGCGCCGGGTGCGACTGGCAGAGTCGGTTTGTCATCGATGGTCTTGCCGGCGGGCAGCTTGATGACCTGGCCCTCATGGAGGTCCTCGGAGGCGATGCCGTTGAGCTTCTGGAGCTCCTTCCAGCGGCTGGCGCTGCCCAGTTCGCGCTTGGCGATGAGGTAGTAGGTCTCGCCCTTCTTGACCTTGTAGGTGCGCTCACCCGGATTGGTCGACGGTGGCAGCTCGCCGACCTTGGGCGTCACCGGCGCGGCGGCGAGGACCGGGATGGTCAGCTTCTGGCCGACCTGCAGCTCGTTCGGGTCGACCTTGTTGGCCTCGGCGATCTTCTTCCAGTTCTTCGACGTATTGTAGTACTTCATGCTGATATCGCCGAGCGTCTCGTTCGCGGCCACAATGTGGACCTTGGTCTCGCTCGAAGCGGGCGGCAGCGGGTCGAGCGCCGGAATGGGCGGCGGCGGGGTCGGCGGGAAGTTCTGCTGCTGCGGCGACTGGAACGAGTTGGAAGGCGGCAACTGCTGGCCACCTGACCCGGTGTTCTGCTGGCCCAAGCCCGGACCCGCGGGCGGCAATGGCGATTGCGCGGTGAAGTTGTTGAAGTTGGACGGCGGGGTGTTGCCCAGGCCGCCGGGCAGATCGCCGGGCAGGGCGGTGCTGTCGGGGCTGGGCGCACTGGGCGCGCTGGGCGGCGGATCGTTGTTCGCGAGGTCCAGCGGCTGCGGGGCGCTCTTGTGCTTGGGCACGACGAAGGCGACCGTGACCAGCCCGAGGCAGGCGGCGACGATGGCTCCGGCGATGATGACATCTTTGGACATGGGTGCCCTTCTGGCGGCTCACGAGCGGGGATGCTGACCACGGCTACCGGATCAGACGCGTGCTCTCTGGCGAAGGTCGTGCTTGTACTCGCCCTACGCGGAAACTCAACCATATGCGAGGCGTCGCCCGTTGCGCGCGCAGCGCATCGCGGGCCTGGGGGTCAATTCGCGGCCGATCGCACCCTGATGGCCGCTCGGCGCTTGCACCCGGGGTCGGCCAGGGCGACAAACGCCCATGCTGCGCTTGCTCCCAACCCTGGAAGCCGATGGGCCGACCCAGATGGCGACCGACGAGGCGCTGCTCGAGGCCGCCGTCGCCACCACCCTGCGCCTCTACCGCTGGCGGCCCGCGACGGTCTCGCTGGGCTATTTCCAGGCCTGGGAGGGGATCGCCCCGCGCCTGCCGCCCGGCCCCGCCGGCCCCCTGCCGGTGGTGCGGCGCATCACCGGCGGCGGGGCGATCTGGCACGATCACGAGGTCACCTACGCCCTGGTCGGCGAGCTCGGCCGGGATGGTCTGCCCGAGCGTGTCCGCGACGTCTACCCCCTCCTCCATGGCGCGGTGATGGCGGAACTGAGCCGGCGGGGCGCCAGCGTCGACCGTCAGGAGGCCGATGCCGGCGACCGCCGCTACCGCGAGGAGCCGCGCTGCTTCGCCAGTCCCGCGGCCGACGACCTGGTGAGCGCCGCCGGCGGCAAGGTGCTGGGCAGCGCGGCGCGCGTGCGCGAGCGGCGCATCCTGGTGCACGGCAGCCTCAAGCTCGCCAGCAACCCCTGGGATGGCGTGGCCGTGGCCGCCTGCGGCCTGCCGTGGGACGAGGCTGCCGCAGCTTTGGTCACCGGTATCGCAACCGCCCTTGGCCTGGGGACTACGGATGGCCAGATGACGGCCGGCGAGTGCGCTGCCCAGAAGCGCATCCACGCCGAGCGTTATGGCAACGACGACTGGGTGCAGCGCCGTCTCGGACCGCGCGCCTGAAGCCGCTGCACATGCCATCCAGACGCAGTCTCGAGTCTCGAGTCTCGAGTCTCGCGCCTAGCGCCCGGGCCTAGCGCTCCGGCCTTCAAACGACCTGCACGAATCCCAGCACATCCCCAGCCTTGTCCAGGTTCTTGAGCTCCGCCCCGGTGATCGTGCGGCTGATCATGCCGCCCAGGGTCTTGCCAGGGCCGAGCTCCCAGAACTGGGTGATCCCGGACTGCTGCATGGCCACCACCGAAGCGGCCCAGCGCACCGGCCTGGTGAGCTGCGCCTCGAGCAGGGCGGGAATTTCCGCGGCCTTGGTGACGGGCTTGGCCGTGACGTTGGCATAGACCGGCACGCGCGGGTCGCGGAAGGTGGTGGCGGCGAGCGCACTGCGCAGGCGCGCGGCCGCGGGCGCCATCAGCTCGCTGTGGAAGGCACCCGCCACGGCCAGGGCGATGGCCTTGCGGATGCCGTGGTCCTTGGCGGCGGCGCAGGCGCGCTCGCAGGCGGCCTTGGTGCCGGCGATCACCACCTGCCCCGTGCTGTTGAGGTTGGCGACCTGCAGCACCTCGCCCTGGGCGGCGGCCTCGCACAGCTTGGTCGCGGCGGCCTCGTCGGCGCCGATCAGCGCCACCATGCCGCTCGGCTCCACCTCGGCTGCGGCCTGCATTGCTTGGCCGCGCAGCCGCACCAGCTTGAGCGCGTCGGCGAAATCGAGCGCGCCGGCGGCGACCAGCGCGGTGTACTCGCCCAGGCTGAGGCCGGCGACCGCGGCGAAATCCAGGGGCTTGACCGTGGTGCGCAGCACTTCGAGCGCCATCAGGCTGACGACCAGGATGGCGGGCTGGCTGATGTCGGTGCGGGTCAGCTCGTCCTCGGGGCCGTTGGCGATGTAGTCGGACAACGCCATGTTCAGCACGCGGTCGGCCTGATCGAGCAGCGCGCGCGCGACCGGGTGCTTCTCGGCGAGCTCCATGCCCATGCCGACGTATTGGGCACCTTGACCCGGGAAAACCAGCGCTCGCGCCATGCGACCTCCTATGCAGGGGGCGTTTCGTAGCGCCAGGCCGCCCCGATACCAGCCCCGGGCACGGGGCGTGCAGATTCGCCACAGCCGCTGTTGCGATTCAGCTCGCCCCGAGGCCCGTCCGCCGCTGTCTGGATGAAACCCAAGTGGAGTCGAGCACGCACCTTGCGCGACCTCACGGATGCTGGCACGGGGCGTGCGTCCCGGACCCGCGAGGCCCTCCATGCCCATGCCGCGCATCCTTCCCGTCGCCGCGCTCGCCGCCCTCGCGATCCTGCCTGCGTGCATGGACCGGGCCGAGGGCGCCAAGCCGGTCCCGACCAAGACGGCCGTCAATCCGCCGGCCAAGCCCGATCCCCGCGTCGCGGCGCCCGCCGAACAGCAGGCCCCGATGCACCGGGAGGCCGAGGGCGCCCTGGTCAGCGTCAGCGAGACCGACAAGCAGGTGCTGGTCGAACTGCCGCTGGGCAGCGCGGACGAGATCGAGCCGGGCACCTTCCTGCGCGTCTACGATCCCGCCGACGCCCACTTGCTGGTCGGCCTGATCCAGATCACCGAGGTCCTTGGCGACCACCGCGCCGTCGCCCGCCAGATGGGGCTGAGCGACAACCTGCGCCACCTCCAGCCCAAGGACCGCGCGCACGAGATCCGCGACCTCGCCCAGCTCATCGACGGCAAGGCCATCGCCGACCAGGCGCGCAAGACCGAGGCCGACTTCAACGCGCTGGACGCCGCCGACCAGCAGCGCTACGCCAGCCTGCGCACCCAGTACCAGCAGGCGCTCGCCGCCGCCCAGACGCGCTTCGACGCCCAGCTCACCGCCACCGCCGCCGCCGGCGAAAAGCGCTTGGCCGAGTCCGACGCCGCGCACCGGCACCAGCTCGAGCTCGAGCTGGTCAAAGCGCGCACCGACCTCGCCGCGCTGCGCACGGCCATGGCCGAACAGGTCGCCGCCGGCATCAGCGGCGACCGCAAGGCGCAGGAGGAGCGCTTCGCCGCGCTGACCGCGGAGCGCGCCAACCTTCAAGCCCAGGTCGACAGCCTGCTGCACAAGGAGCAGGAGATCGACGCGCACGCCGCCGCGGTGATCAAGGAGCAGGCCGAGCGCGACCGCGTCAACCAAGCCACGGTGAGCGCCGAGGTCGAGGCCCGCCAGGTGCTGCAGGCGCGGCTCGACGAACTCGAGGCGCGCCTCGCCGGCCACGCGGTGGCGCCGATCACGGTGCTGGCCAACGACCCGACGCGCAACGAGACCGTGCTCGAGAAGGTCAACCGCCTCAATCGCGAGCTGAACGTCGAACGCGAGCGCGCCAAGCGCCTCGAGGCGGCGCTGTCCGAGTCCCAGGCGGGTCTCGCGAGCGCGCACCAGTCCGTCACCGCCCTGGAGCAGCGCATCGCCGAACTCGGACCCGCCGACGCGCGCGCCCGCCAGCTCGACGACGACCTGGGCAAGGCGCGCACCGCCCTGGCCGACAGCGAGCGCCAGCGCGCCGCCCTGGAGCTGGCGCGCCTGGAGGCGGAGCGCTCGCTTTACGAC
>JACDGQ010000272.1 GCA_013821615.1 Planctomycetota bacterium | reverse complement strand
GGCCGCGGTCACCACCGGCGTGCGCGGCATGCCGGGATGCGGGATCAGCGACGCGGTCTTGGTCAGCGCCTCGGCGAGCGGTTCGGGCGTGAAGTCGGAGCTGTCGATGGCCGGTTCGATGCGGCTGTCGTCCTCGGGCATCTCGTCCTGCTCGAGGGGCGCACGCGTGGTCTCGGTGTGGTCGGGTTCCTCGTGCTCGGCGGCCTCTTCGGTCCCGCTGTCGCTCGCTGCAGCCAGCCTGCCCTGGACCACCGCAGCGTCGGAGCGGGTCTGCTCGCCATCGCTGTGCGTGGTGTCCTCATCCTCGACGCGACGTACGCTCACGGGTGCGGCGCCATTGTCGACGATCTCGGCCACGATCAGCTGGGTCTGCCCCGCCTCGATGGCGTTGCCGGTGACCAGCGGCACGGTGCCGATGATCTGCTCGCCATCGAGCTTGCAGCCGTTGGTGCTGAGCAGGTCGATGACCTGCCAGGCGCCATCGCTGAACTCGACCGCGCAGTGCTTGCGGCTGAGCTTGAGATCGAGGATGCGCACCTCGCACGCCGAGCCGCGGCCGATGTGGTAACGGCGGCCCGGCTTGAGGTGGTAGGTGTCGACCTCGCCGTCGGGGCGCTGATGCTGGAGCCGCATGATCATCGGGTCGCTCTCCGGGAAGGTCACGCTCCGCAGCAGCCGTCCCCAGGCAAGCGACCGGCAGCCTCCGGCACGTTGCCGTGTCATCGGCAGGGAGAGAGGGCGGAAGAGCATAAGAGCGGAAGGTAGGATGAGAGACAGAGATGGGAAGATAAAGAAGGACGATCGAGCGTGGCATCCACCACAGTTGCATGACAGTGCGATTCTTCCGCCCTCCTGCCTTCCCCTTCCCCCCTCCTGCCTTACCCTCTCCCATGGCGATGCGCTTGGATGTCGAATTCGCCCGGCCGCTCAGCCGCCAAGACAAGGCCCTGGTGCTACTGGCGGCCGCGGGGCTGGCTAAGAGCGAACGCGTGCGGTTCCTGCGCGGCGATTACCGGGTGGTGGTGGTGGGCGAGGGGCTCAGCGTCCGACGCCTGCGCGCTGCCCTGGTAGAACAGGGGCTTGGGCCGACCCAGGTGAGCAGCAGCCTGGGCGAGGAGGAGGACGCGCATGCCGACGACCTGCCTGGTGGCGAGGCCCCGGGTGAGCGGGTGCGTGCGATCGGGCGGTGAATCCGCCCAGCCCGCTCGCGTCTGCCGCCTCGGCTAAGGCTTGCCAGGCCGGAGCGAGGCTGACGATCGCCCTCACGAGGATGCCGCCATGAAGCCGACCGTGCGCCGCAGAAAGCCGACCGCCTCCGCCAGGAATGGCCGGGGAGCGTCCTCGGCAGGATCCGCCGCGAGGGCGCAGGCCGGCAAACCGGGTAAAGCGGCCAAGCCCGCCTCTGCGGCAAAGCCCGTGCGGGTTGCGCAGGGGGCCAAGCGTCCGGCCAAGCCGGCGCGGAAGATGGCCGGGCCGGTCAAGGCCGGGAAGCCCGCCAAGTCCAGTTCCGCCAAGTCCAGCCCCGCCAGGGCCAAGTCCGCGCCCGTACCGCTCAAGCCGACCGCCAGCGCCCTGCCCGCGGATGCCCTGCTCGTCCCCGCCGACCGCCCGCTGCGCGGCGTCGAATGGCGCGGCGGTCTCGAGGACGGCGTGCTGGTGTTGCTCGACCAGACCCGCCTGCCGAACGTGGTCATCGACCGCCAGGTGCGCGACCTCGAGACCCTGCGCGCGCACATCATCGATCTGGTGGTGCGCGGTGCTCCGGCCATCGGCATCGCCGGGGCCTATGGCGTGGTCCTGCACCTCGCGCCCCTGGCCAAGTCCGGTTCCGGCGCCGACAGCCTCGAGGAGCCGCTGCGCCACGCCCTCGACCGCCTGGTCACCAGCCGGCCGACGGCGGTCAATCTGAAGTGGGCCCTCGACCGTCTGCGCGACTGTTACGAGCGCCACGTCGGCCATCTCACCGCCCAGGAGATGGTCGCGCGCCTGCTCATGGAGGCCAAGCGCATCCACCGCGAAGACGCCCAGCTGTGCGCGCGCATCGCCGACAACGGCGCGGCGCTGCTGCCGGCTGACGGCGGCGTGCTGACGCACTGCAACACCGGCGCCCTGGCCACCGGCGGGGTCGGCACGGCGCTCGGCTGCATCGTCTACGCGGCGCGCGCCGGCAAGCGCATCCAGGTCTACGCGGACGAGACCCGCCCGCTGCTGCAGGGCTCGCGCCTCACCGCCCTCGAGTTGCAGCGTGCCGGCGTGCCGGTGACGCTGATCTGCGACAGCATGGCCGCGCACCTCATGCAGCGCGGGCGCATCCAGGCGGTGATCGTCGGCGCCGACCGCATCACCGCCAACGGCGACGCCGCCAACAAGATCGGCACCTACGGCGTGGCGGTGCTGGCCAAGCACCATGGCATCCCGTTCTACGTCGCGGCGCCCTACAGCACCTTCGACCTGACCCTCGACAGCGGCATGGACATCCACATCGAGGAGCGCAAGGGCGACGAGGTCCGCCGCCCCCAGGGCACGCTCTTCGCGCCCGCCGACGTGCCGGTCGCCAATCCCGCCTTCGACGTCACCCCGGCGGAGCTGATCACGGCCATCATCACCGAGCGCGGCATCATCCAGCGCCCCAACCGCGACAGCGTCGCGCGCCTGATGGCGGGCGACGCCTGGCAGCCGGCGGGGTGATGGAGCCCGCCCCCGGCAGCGTGCGCCTGGCCCCGGGCGTGACCGTGCCCGCGGCGGCGATCACCGTCACCGCCTCGCGCGCCGGCGGGCCCGGCGGGCAGAACGTCAACAACACCTCGTCCAAGGCTGAGCTGCGCCTGCCGGTCGCCGCGATCATCGGCCTGTCCCCGGCCGCCGGCGACCGGCTGGCCATGCTCGCCGGCTTCCGCCTGACCGCCGGCGGCGAGCTGCTCATCGTCTGCGACGAGACGCGCAGCCTGCGTACCAACCGCGAGATGGCGATGGAGCGCCTGCGCGAACTGGTGCTCGCAGCGCAGGCCGTGCCGCGCCCGCGCAAGCGCACCCGGCCCGGGCGCGGCGCGATCGAGCGGCGCCTGCAGAACAAGGCGGCGACCAGCGCGCGGAAGAAGGATCGCAAGGTGGGTGGGGAGTAGGGGCGATCCCCATACAAGCCCGCCGTGCTCGCGCTTGCCTTGTCCGCCGCGGCTGCGGAGGATGCGCGACTCATGATAACCGCGTGGCTGCCGGCCGAGAAGGGGCTCAAGAAGAACGAGTGCGACGCGCACGCGTTGCCGGAAGGAGCCCTGTGGATCGACCTGGTCGACGTCTCGCGCGAGGAGGAGACGCTGATCGAGAGCCGCCTGGGCATCGAGATCCCGACGCGCGCCGAGATGCAGGAGATCGAGGCGTCGAGCCGCCTCTACCGCGAGGGCGCCACCGCCTACATGACCGCGACCATGCTGATCAAGACCGAGACCGAGATGCCGGAGACCGCCGCGGTCACCTTCATCCTCTCGCGCGAGCGCATGCTCACCCTGCGCTATTCCGAGCCGTGGTCGTTCCGCACCTTCGCGCAGCGCGCGCCGCGCTGCGGCGCGACCAACGCCGAGCAGGTCTTCACCACGCTCTTCGACACCACCGTCGAGCGCCTCGCCGACATGCTCGAGCTGGTCTCGCTCGAGCTCGACCACATCTCGCAGCAGGTGTTCCGGCGCAAGGGGCCGGGCTCCGACCTCGACCTGCAGCGCACGCTGACCAAGATCGGCACCTGCGGCAACATCCTCGGCAAGGTGCGCGAGTCGCTGCTCGACAAGAACCGCGTGCTGACCTTCTGCGAGCAGGCCACCCAGGACTGGATGTCGCCGGACGGCCGCTCGCGCATCCGCGCGCTGCTCCACGACATCCACTCGCTGGCCGACCACGCGACCTTCACCTCGGGCAAGATCAGCTTCCTGCAGGACGCCACCCTCGGCCTGATCAACATCGAGCAGAACCGCATCATCAAGCTGTTCTCGATCGCCGCGGTGATCTTCATGCCGCCGACGCTGGTGGCCTCGGTCTATGGCATGAACTTCGGCGACAAGATGCCCGAATTCAGCTGGAAGTACGGCTACGAGTATGCGCTCGGATTGATGCTGGTGTCGGTGGTCGGCACGCTGTGGTTCTTCAAGCGGCAACGTTGGCTGTGAGCGCGCGTAACTGGGGAGTGCGCGCGCCCGGTGCGCCGTTCCCGCCTGCCCGTATCGGACTCCTGGCCATGGCCAAGCACCTCGTCCTCATGCTCGCCGTCCTCGCCGGCCTGGCGGGCTCCGCCCACGCCGCCGAGGCCGGCCAGCGTCTGACGAAGCGCGTGGTCATCCTGGTCGTCGACGGCCCGCGCTGGAGCGAGACCTGGGGCGAGGCGACCCGCCAGTACATCCCCCAGCGCGCCACCGTGCTCGCGCCGCAGGGCGTGCTGTTCACGCACTTCCGCAACCAGGGCCCGACCTACACCAACGCCGGCCACACCGCGCTGTGCACCGGCGTCTACCAGGAGATCAACAACAGCGGCCTCGAACTGCCCGGGCACGCCGGCATCTTCCAGCATTACCTGGCCGCGACCAGGGCGCCGCTCACCGACGCCTGGCTGATCAGCAGCAAGGACAAGCTGCGCGTCCTCAGCGACTGCCTCGATCCGGCCTGGCGCCACGCCCCTACGTGCAGCATCGACTGCGGCGTCGATGGCAACGGCGGCGGTGGCTACCGCGACGACGCCATCACCGCGCAGCACATCCGCACCCTGCTGCCGCAGCACCATCCGCATCTGGTGCTGATCAACCTCAAGCAGGTCGACGCCTGCGGGCACGCCAAGGACTGGCCCGGCTACCTGCAGGGCATCCGCGACACCGACGCGATCGTTGCGCAGACCTGGGACGTCATCCAGCACGACGCGCAGATGGCGGGCCAGACCGCATTGTTCATCACCAACGACCACGGCCGCCACCTCGACGGCATCAAAGACGGCTTCGTCAGCCACGGCGACGACTGCCCCGGCTGCCGCCAGATCGAACTGCTCGCCATCGGCCCCGACTTCAAGCGCGGCGCCACCGTCGACGTCGAACGCGGCCAGATCGACGTGGCGGTGACCGCCGCGGCGCTTCTCGGCTT
>JACDGQ010000271.1 GCA_013821615.1 Planctomycetota bacterium | reverse complement strand
CACCGACGCCGTGGCCGCGGCCCTGCGCGGCGAGCGCAGCGGTTCGATCGCCTTCCGCCGCATCGGCGACGGCGCCGCCTACGCCGTCGAGACCTTCGTCACGCCCCTGCGCACCGTCGCCAAGGACACCCGCACCCTGCCGCGCGATTGGCTGAACGCGGCCGGCAACGACACCGTCGACGCCAAATTGCTGCCGTACCTGCGGCCGCTGGTCGGCGTGTTGCCGGCGATCGGTCGTCTGTCGGGGGCCTGAAACGTACCAGGGTGATGAACAATGTGTCGGATCTGCCGTGCTCAGCGCGCCAGAGCCGCCCCCGGAATGCTACGGCCTTCGGCGGCGCTACCTGGAAGAGCTTCCATTGGCCGCGGTGGTGGTTATGAACCCCGCTTTCCGCTGGCGGCACAACGTCCGCCGTACACCTGCGTAGTTCTGCTACTCACACCTCGGGAGGCCTCTCCATGATCAAGTCATCGCCCTACGTGCTGTTTGTCGGTTGCTTCATAGCGATCGTCACGACGGCCTTCGGCTTCCTCCTCCGGGCGATGTTGATGGATGGATGGGCTGCGGAGTTCCACTTCTCAGAGACCCAGAAGGGCGAGCTGTTCGGCGTGGGCCTGTGGCCGTTCGCGATCAGCATCGTGCTCTTCAGCCTGATCATCGATAAGATCGGCTACAAGACCGCGATGATCTTCGGGTTCGTCTGTCACATGGCCTCCCTGGCGATGACCGTGACCGCGACCAGCTACGAGGGCCTCTACTGGGCCAACTTCGTGGTCGCGCTCGGCAACGGCACGGTCGAGGCCTACGCCAACCCGGTGGTGGCGACCCAGTTCAGCAAGGACAAGGCACGCTGGCTCAACATCCTGCACGCGGGCTGGCCGGGCGGCATGGTGATCGCGGGTCTCATCGCCCTGGCGATGGGCGACAGCGTCGGCTGGAAGGCCAAGATCATGCTCCTCGCCATCCCCGCCATCGCCTACTTCGTCATCCTGCTCTTCCAGAAGTTCCCGATCAACGAGCGCGTCGCCGCCGGTGTGTCCTACCGCGACATGCTCAAGGAAGTCGGCGCCCTCGGCGCCTTCATCATCACCTGGCTGATCTCGGTCGAGCTGTCCCGCTCGGCATTCCACGCCGAGTCCCCGCTCATGGTCGGCACCATCGCCGCCGCCATCGTCGGCATCGGCTTCTTCGCCGCGGTGCGCTCGCTCGGCCGGCCGCTGTTCATTTTCATGCTGCTGATCATGGTGCCGCTGGCGACCACCGAGCTCGGCGTCGACAGCTGGGTGACCGGCCTGCTCGGCCCGGCGCTCGCCACGGTCGGCCTCAAGGGCGTCTTCGTCCTGCTCTACACCTCGCTGCTGATGATGATCCTGCGCTTCTGCGCCGGACCGATCATCCACAGGATCTCGCCGCTCGGCGTGCTGGCGAGCTGCGCCGCGCTCGCGGCGGTCGGCCTCTTCTTGCTTTCGACCGCCCACAGCTGGCAGGCGATCTTCGCCTTCGCCACGGTCTACGCGATGGGCAAGTCGTTCTTCTGGCCGACCATGCTCGGCGTGGTCTCGGAGCAGTGCCCCAAGGGCGGCGCCCTGGCGCTCAACGCCACCGGCGGCGTCGGCATGCTCGGCGTCGGCGTGCTCGGCGCGATGATCATGGGCAACATCCAGGACCACGCGATCGACAGCACGCTCAAGGATTCCTCGCCCAAGGTGCATGAGCAGGTGATGGTCGACAAGACCGGTCTGCTCGGCTCCTACCACGCAGTGGACGACAGCAAGGTCGCTGCCCTTGCCCCCGACGACCAGAAGGCCGTGGGTGACGCTCGCGAGACCGCGAAGTACACCGCGCTGCGCATCGTCTCGATCCTGCCCGTACTGATGCTGGTGTGCTACCTGATCCTGATCTTCTACTTCCGCAGCCGCGGCGGCTACAAGCCCGTCGACGCGGCCGCGGCGGCGCACTGACCATCCGCACCACCCGCGCGCTTCGGCGCACGGGTGGTGCGCACTGCCCGAAAACAGGAAACCCCCGGCTTGAACCGGGGGTTTCCTGTTTCTGGCCCGTCGCTGGGATCGCCGAGTTGTACTCGGCAGGTCTGACGAACCGGCCGAGTGCAACTCGGCGATCCCAGGGCAGTGCCTTCCGTCGCTCAGCGCTTCTTGCCGCCCTTCGGCTTCTTCACGCTCAAGGTCGCCTTGGCCTTCAATGATTTTTTGGCGCTCGGCTTGGCCTTTGCGGCCTTCGCCTTCACCTTCGCCTTCGCCTTCACCGCCTTCTTCGCCGCCGGCTTCTTGCCACTGCGCTTGGCCCACTCGCGCTTCATGAAACGCAGCCCATCGCTGGCCAGCTGGTCCTCGCTGACGAACATGCGCCGCCAGATCTTGGTCGCCGCGGCCAGGCTGGGCAGGGCCAGGCCGAAAGCCTCGATGGTCAGCCAGCCGTCGTATTTGATTCTTTTGAGGCCGTCGAAAGTCGCCTGCCAGTCGACCTGGCCCAGGCCGGGCGTCGAGCGGTCGTTCTCGCTGATGTGGATGTGCGCGAGCACGTCCGCGCACGATTTCAGCGCCGCGCCGATGTCCTTCTCCTCGATGTTGGCGTGGAAGGTGTCGTACATCATCTTGCACGCCGGGTGATCGACCTCGCGCGCGAAGCGCGCCGCGTCGGCGGCGTTGTTGAGCAGATAGATCTCGAAGCGGTTGAGGAACTCCAGCACCAGGGTGATGTCGAGCTTGCCCGCGTATTGTGCGACCTCGCGGATGCCCTGCACCGCCCAGCCCCATTCGTCGGCGGTCGGACCCTGGCCGCTGAAGTGGCCGAGCGGCGCGTAGTACGGACCGGCGAGGTGGGTGGCGCCGACGATCTTCATGCAGTCGAGCACGCGCTTGGTCAGCTCCACGCCCTTGGCGCGCACCGCCGGATCGGGGCTGATCGGGCTGTCGGCGAGGGTGCGCACGGTCACCGCGGTGCGCCCCAGACCGAGGTCGTCGAGGCGCTTGCCGAGGATCTTCCAGCGCGCCTCGTCGAGGCTGAAGATCGGCAGTTCGACGCCGTCGAAGCCGAGCTTCTTCAGGCGTTGGAGGACGGGCAGGAACGAGTCCTGGGTGGGGTCGTCGGTCCACAGCAGCAGATTCATGCCGAATTTCATGCGCGCTCCTGAATAGGTGGGGTGGGCCTGGGGCCCGTTTCTCGTGGTCTGCGCAGGCTGCGCGCGCGGCCGGTTCGCGCAACCCCGGTCCTGTGCCGTAACCCGGCCGCTTCCGGTCGTTCGCGACGCGGACGACGGATTCCCCCGCCAGTCGCGGATTCGCAGCAACGGTCTGTTGCAGGTGCGGTAGCATGCGGCGCGGGTTCCTGGGGCGCGCAGGTCACTGGGAAACCCGGCGCGGGTGCCTCTGGCGATCAGGGGCAGGGTGGAACGCAGCGGGTCGAGGAGACATCCCAGGAGGACGGCGTGGCCCGCGCTGTGCGGCCCTGTACGGGCGGAGGTTGCGCGGAACGCCGCGCCCGGCATCGTCCCCACTGCCACGCCGCGGCTCAACGGCAGTCCGCGCCCGACGTCACTCTTCAAACCCATTCCCCGGATCATCCCGCCATGCGCACGCTCCTCGCCCTCTGCCTCCTCGTCGCCGCAGTCAGCGGCCTCTCTGCCGCCGACTACATGACCAAGGACGGCACCAAGCTGCCCGCGTTCGAAGAGCTCGCCAAGCTGAACGGCGACGCCGCCAAGGGTCAGACCTTCTTCATGACCTTCTGCTTCATGTGCCACCAGGTGAAGGGCCAGGGCATCGACTTCGGACCGAACCTCACCGAGGTCGGCACCCGCCTGCCCAAGGACAAGCTCTTCGAGTCGATCGTGAACCCCAGCGCGGTCATCGCCCAGGGCTTCGACACCGTGATGCTGACCCTCGAGGACGGCAGCACCCCGATCGGCATCGTCGCCAGCGAGGACAAGGATCAGATCTCGATGAAGGCCATCGGCGGCGTCGTCACCAAGTACGCCAAGGCCGACGTCACCGCGCGCGCCAAGCTGCCGATGTCGCAGATGCTGCCCAACCTGCAGGCCAACATGACGCAGCAGGATCTCGTGGATCTGGTGGCGTACCTGGCGACGCTGAAGAAGCCGTGAGGCGGCTGACAGCTGACGGCTGACGGCTGACGGCTGACGGCTGACGGCTGACGGCTGACGGCTGACGGCTGACGAAACCGGCGCTACGCGCCGGTTTCGTCATTTTTGCACGAGGACACGACGCAGCGCTGACGCCGGCACATCTACCTGTCGACCGATTCCACCTGCGCCGTCAGCCGCCAGCCGCCAGCCGCCAGCCCGCTCAAGGCGAAGCCTTGAGCGTCGTATGGATGTGCCCCCGGTTGTTCTCGTAATCGATCAGCACCTTCTCCGAGCCCAGCTTCCAGTCCCACTTGCCGCCATCGGCGCAGCGCTTGTCGGCGCTACCCCAGAAGGCCAGGCGCAGGCCGGCGGCGCCGCCCTGCGCGACGAGCAGCGCGCGCATGCGCTGGGCGATGGGCGGCGCGAAAAAGGCGAGGCGCTGCTCGACCACTTCGTCGACCTTGGCCTGCGCGGCAGCGCTCAGCCCACCGACCAGCGCGCCGGCGCCGGCGATGGGCGCGCCGCTGTCGGCCTTGCCGACCAGGCAGACCTTGGCGCGATCATCGGGGCTGAGCGTACTGTAGAGGGCGATGAGGCGGTCCTCCCAGGCCTCGAATCCGACCGGCGGGTTGGTGCCGAGCAGCACCGGACCGACCGTGGCGGGCTGGCCATCGTCGCGCTCGCTGTCGACCAGGGTGAGGTGCTGCTCCGAGACCCGCCAGCTCCACGGCGCGCTGGCGCTGGGCGGATCCATGAAAGCCAGCAGGTAGTGGCCGAGACCGTCGGCGCCGGCCTGCGAGGCGATCTGCTCGCACAGGGCGAGACCGGATGGCGAGGTGAAATCGTCGATCAGCGCGTGCACCAGCCCCTGCTGGTGGCCATCGAGGTCGCGGATCGGTAGGCCCGAGCGCGGCCCGCGCTCGTCGCCGCGCGGCGCGTCGTCACCGGCGACCATGGCGCGGGCGCGCTGCGCCGGCGACAGCGAAGCGAACAGCTCCTGGGCGGTCTCCAGCAC
>JACDGQ010000270.1 GCA_013821615.1 Planctomycetota bacterium | reverse complement strand
CAGGAAGCCGCGGCGGTCGAGCATGGTGGGACGGGTGCGGCGGGCGTTGGTCATGGTCATCCCTGCGTCACTTGTGCTGGAAGAGGTCGCTGAGCACGATCTCGCGCACCAGGCTGCGCACGCCCCAGTGGCCGGCGGCGGTGCGGTCGAGGATGGCCTCGACGCGTGGACGGTCGCCGAAGCGCACGACCGCGCCGGTGGCGTAAAGCACCAGCTGCTGGACGAGATTGCGGGCGATACCGCGCTCGTCGGCCAGCAGCAGCGCTTTCAGCGCGCGCACGTCGCTGAAGGTCCGGCCATCCGGCAGCTCGCCGCTGGGGTCGACCGGCTGGGCGAGGTGGAACGCGAACGGTTGGCCGTTCTTGCCGAATCCCGGCAGCTTGGCACCGGCGCCCATGGCGCGGTACTTGGCGCGAAAACCACCGCAAACGTCGAAGCTCTCCAGGGCGAAGCCGGCGGGGTCGATCTTGGCGTGGCAGGCGGCGCAGCTCTCCTGGGTGCGGTGGCGGGCGAGCTGCTCGCGGATGGTGGTTGCGCCGCGCGTGTCGGGCTCGACCGCGGCGACCCCGGGCGGCGGCGGGCGCGGCGGCTTGCCCAGGATGCGCTCCATGATCCATGCGCCGCGTACCACCGGCGAGGTGGTGGTGCCGTTGGCGGTGACCTTCAGCACGCTCGCCTGGGTCATCAGGCCGCCGCGCACGCTGTCGGCGGGCAGCGTGACCTTGCGCATGGCGACGCCCTCGACTGCGGGCAGCCCGTAGTGGGCGGCCAGGCGCTCGTTGAGCATGGTCCAGTCGGATGCGACCACGCTCCGCGCCGGCAGGTCGGATTTCAGCAGTTCGGCGAAGAACAAGCGCGTCTCGAGGCCCGCGGATTCCTCGAGCAGATCGTCGAGGTAGTAGTCGGGGTAGAGTTCGGCGTCGGGCGACGTGGCGCCGAGCTTGCGCAGGTCGAGCCAGTAATCGAGGAAGGCGTCGCTGAAGCGGCGCGCGCGCGGATCGTCGAGCAGGCGGTCGACCTGGGCGCGCAGCACTTCGGGACGGTGCAGGCCGCCCGTGTCGGCGAGCGCGCGCAAGGCGCCGTCGGGTTCCGAGTTCCACAGGAAATAGCCCAGGCGCGCAGCCAGCGCCGCGTCGTCGAGCTGGCCGGGTTGCTCCGCCAGGCAGACGAAGGCCGGCGAGCACAGCACGCCGCTGTAGCCGGCGAACATCGCCTCGGTGAAGCTGGTGCCGGCCTTGAGCGCGCCGCGGATCACGCCCAGGAAGCGCTGCACGTCGGCTTCCACCACGCCCTGGCGCAGGGCGCGCGCCATGAAGGCGCGCAGCAGTCGTTCGGCGTCGGCCTCGGGGTGGTCGCTTGCGACCTCCATGCCGCCGTCCTCGGCTTTGCGCAGCGGCAGGTCACCGAACAGCAGGCGCTGGCCGGCGCTCGGCCACTGGTCGATGAGCGGGCCGTCGACCTCCATCCACTTGAAGGCCACACCGGGCTGGCCGTCCTTCTCGGCGAGGGGGTTGTGCCAGTTCGGCGGGCGCGAGCGGAACAGCCGCGCCGCGTCGACGCGGATGTTCTCGCCCTTGAGCAGCCACACGTCGAGCTCGCGCGTGACCGGCTGCGGCGCGGCGTCGAAGGTGCCCTGCCAGCGCACCTGGCGCGGCTTCGACTCGGAGGAGACCGTCACCGGCTCTGCGCGCCGGCCTGGCGTGACGCGGTCGAGATCGGCCTCCCACCATTTCGGCTCCTTGCCGGGGCCGACCCACACCGCGTAGGCGCTGAAGCGCAGCTTGTAGTGGCCGGCGACCGGCGCCTGGAAGCGGTCGAAATGCAGCTCGATCGGTTCGTAGCTGCTCGCGACCACGCCCATCGCCTCCTGTTCGCGCACCGTGGGATTGGCTGCGCCGACCGTGATCGGCGCCTTGGCCGCGCGCACGTCGGGCTGGGCGGCGGTTCCGAGGACGGGGAAGGTGGCACGCTCCGGGCTGCGGTTGAACTCGGAGAACTTCATGTGCCCGGTGAAGGAGCCCTGCTCGCGTGCATAGTACCGCTTGGTCGTCGCGTCCGGCTTGCCGGCCTGACCGGCCAGCACCTGGTGCAACGCGTAGTCGGCCGCGGCCAGGTACTGCGCCATCTGCACGTGCGAGACGTCGAGGGCCTCGCCGCTTTTGTTGAAGCGGTGCGCCTCGCCGTCCTCGGGCAGGATGGTCTTCACCTGCAGCCACGGCGCCTGGAGCAGATCGCGCAGGGTGTTCTCGTACTCGTAGCGGTTGAGCCGGCGCCAGATGGCGCGGCCGTCGCGAGCTTCGCGCGCGAGGTCGGCGGCGACCAGGGGCGGGGTGAGCGTGGCGAGGAAGGCCTGCTGGGCGGCGGGTTCCGGGCGTTCCTTCTTCTTCTTGGGCGGCATCTCGCCGTCGCGGACGCGGTCGTGCACGGCGACCCACAACGCGGCGTTGCGCGCGTCATCGGGTGAGAACGGGGTCGCGGTCAGGTCGAGGCCGCCCTTTTTGCTGTCGGCGTCGTGGCAGTCGAAGCACTGGTGCTCGAGGAAGCTGTGCGCGCCCGCCGGCAGGTCGGCGGCGGGGAGCACGGCGACGGCGGCGAGGGCGAGCAGGCAGGCGGAGAGGTGGCGGGGGTGGCGCATCGGGGAACCAGGGGCTGGGCGGGAATGAGAGCTGCTACCGGGGTTCCGGCAGCCCGCTGCTGGGGAACCAAGAGACGTGGCGCAGGAGTTCGGAGGATGACTCAGGGCCGGATCGGCTGGGGCATTGCTGCACACGTATTCCGCGTCCGCATCCCCATGATCACCCCTCCTATGTCGTGCAGATGCGAGGACTCACGAGGAATATCGAGTGGGCTGGCGGGCGCCGGCAACGGCTGGGACCTGCGCTCGGCGGCGTGCTGCGCGCGCTTGGCTCGATGGCACTTCTCCCTGCGGGCAGGCATGAGCCCTCAACAACGCGTTCCTGTTCTGGTATGACCCTTCCTTGCCTGAATTCCCCAGCCGGCGCACAGTGCCGACCTGGTTAACTCCTGCATCACCGACCGGAGCATCCTCATGACCAGCCGCCAGCGCCCGTCATCCCTCACCCGCCGCGATTTCATCCGCAACGCTGCACTCGGCACCGGTGCGCTGGCCGCGTCGAATGCGCTGCTGACGAGTTGCGGCGCTGGCCGCACGTCCGGCGGCGGCGCGCTGCGCGTGGGCATGGTCGGCTCCGGCGGCAAGGGCATGGCCAACCTCGATGGCATCCTCGGCACCGGCGAGACCGTGGTCGCGCTCTGCGACGTCGACGCGCACAAGATCGACGGGGCGCTGGCGGCGCTGCTCAAGAAGGTCCCAGGAGCGGCGCAGCCGCGCCGCTACCGCGACTACCGCGAGATGCTGGCCGGCGAGCCGGACCTGCACGCGGTGATGATCAGCACGCCCGACCACATGCACGCGCCGGTGGCGGTCGCGGCGATGGCGCGCGGCCTGCACGTCTACTGCGAGAAGCCGCTGACCCGCACCATCGGCGAGGCGCGCCGCCTGAGCGGGCTGGCCAGCGCCAAGGGCCTGGTCACGCAGATGGGCAACCAGGGCAGCGCCTCGTCCGACATGCGTCATGGCATCGAGATCGTGCGCTCCGGCCTGATCGGCGCGGTGCGCGAGGTGCACGCCTGGACCAACCGCCCGGTGTGGCCGCAGGGCATCGCCCGGCCCGAGGGCGCGGATCCCGTCCCCGACTTCCTCAACTGGGACGGCTGGCTCGGCGTGGCCCCGGAGCGCCCCTTCAAAGAGAAGGTCTATCACACCTTCAACTGGCGCGGCTGGTACGACTTCGGCTGCGGCGCCTTCGGCGACATGGGCTGCCACACCCTGAACCTGCCGTTCCGCGCGCTGCAGCTCGCCGATCCCTACGAGATCGAAGGCGTGGCCACCTCCGACCACATGCCCGAGACCTTCCCGCACGCCTCGACGGTGCGCTTCGCCTTCAGGGAGCGCAGCGGCCTGGCGGCGACCACGCTGTGGTGGTACGATGGCGGCACCAAGCCGCCCGCGGACGTCATTCCCGACGCAGTCAAGGCGCTCGGCCCGCTGGGCGGCAGCGGCCTGCTGCTGGTCGGCGATGCCGGCTGGATCTTCAGCACCGACGATTACAACACCAAGCTGTTCATCGCGCTGAAGGGCGAGCAGACCCTGACCGCCGCCAGCGCGCACGCCGCGGCGCTGGCCGTTCCAACCAGCCTGCCGCGCGCCGGCAAGGGCCACTACCAGGAATGGGTCGACGCCATCCGCGGCGGCGCGCCCACGTTCTCGTCGTTCGCGATCGGTGCGCAGCTGACCGAGACCTGCCTGCTCGGCACCATCGCCCAGCGCTGCCCGGGCCGCAAGCTCGCCTGGAACGCCGCAGCGATGACCTTCGGCGACGCCGCGGCCGACGCGCTGGTCAAGCCGGTGTATCGGCCGTCCTGGGCGGTTTGAACCCGACTGACCAGGACGGCAGAAGGCAGGAGAGAACAGGAGGCGCGGAGACGCGGAGATCGGAGGAGGGGAAGAGCGGTCGCTCCTGCCTGCTTCCGATGAGCAGTTCCTGGTCCGGATGCGACCGCAACACGGTGTCTTCCTCCTCAAGCCTCCGCGTCTCCGCGCCTCCTGTGGATGTCAGTCATTCCACTCTTGTGGATGTCCCTCATCCCGCTGGGCGCGACATCCGCGTGCGCAGGGCGTCGAGCAGCACCGCGGCGACGATCACCGCGCCGGTGATGACGCGCTTGAGCGGCTCGGAGGAGCCGACCTGGGCGAGACCGGTCTGGAGCACGGCGATGATCAGCACGCCGAAGCAGGTCGCGACCACCGAGCCGCGCCCGCCGAGCAGGCTGGTGCCGCCGATCACGCAGGCGGCGATCGCGGACAGCTCGAGGCCGACCGCGGCGTTGGGGTCGGCGGTCGACAGGCGCGCGGTCTGCATCACCGCGCCCAGGCCGCACAGCGCACCGCTGAGCGCGAACACGGCGATCACGTAGGGCGCGGTGCGGATGCCGGCCATGCGCACCGCTTCGGCGTTGGTGCCGATCGCCACCAGGTGGCGGCCGAAGACCGTGCGCGTCAGCAGCAGCTGCCCCGCGGCGACCACCGCCAGCGCGGCCAGCAC
>JACDGQ010000269.1 GCA_013821615.1 Planctomycetota bacterium | reverse complement strand
GTCCTGGCGCTTGCGCTGCGCCGTGCGCTGGGCCTCCTGCAGCGCGAGCAGCGCCGCGGCGACCCTGGCCTGCACCGCGACCAGCAGCGCGCGCGGACCCGCGCTCCCGGGCAGGGCCTTGTGCTCGTCGAGCTTGGCGGTGATCTCCAAGTCACCTGCGGTGACCTCAGCGGAGGTGGCGAGCCGCTCGAGGTCGTTCACGCGGTCGTCGAACGTGATCTGCAGCTCCCCACGCTCGGCCAGGGGTGCGTCCTTCGCTGCCGCCAGAGCGATCTGCGCCGCAGCGGCCTCCTTGAGCAGCGCCTGCCACTGCACCGCGAGCGGCGTGCTGGCGAGCACCGGGTGCTCGGTGGCCAGGGCTTGGAAGCGCTTGCCGAACTCCTCGACAGGATTGTAGGGCTTCTCTTCTGGCGCGGGTGCTTCGGCGGGTGCTTCGGGAGCCGCGCCGGCTGGCGGCGGCACGATGGGCGGTGCCGGAGTCTCCTCGGCCACCACGGGCAAGCCCTGGACGAACCAGACTGAAAGGCCGAGCACGATGGAGACTATGGATTTACGCATGTGATTCTCCAAGCGGCAGGGAACAGCTGGACGTGGCGGCAGGCGTTGGGGTGGGCGGCAGGGTTGCCCCCTGCCCAGGTCCCGGGGATGGCTGTCCAAGGACGCATCTCCCTGGATGCAGCATGTGGATCGGATCAGCCAGGACGGTCAAAGCAAGGTCTCCGACATGCGCCTGTAATCCCGCTGCGCACCTGGACAGTGGCGGCACAGGAACCGACCCATGCCGATAGCACCAGTCCAGCCCGCCGGCCTGCCCGCTACCGGCAGGGCCATCCAGAGCGCGCAGCGGCGTTTCGACGACGACGCTGCCCAGGTGACCGCCGATACCCTGTCCGGCAGCGGCGAAGGCGCGGCCCCCACGACCCTGACCAGCGACCTGGTCGCGATGCAGGCGGATTCCATCGCGAACAGCATCCTCTACGGCGTCTTCAAACGGCAGGATCAGCAACAGCAGGACTTGGCGGATCTGCTCAAACCCGATGCCACGCAGACGGGTTGAGGGGGAGTTCGCCGCGTCGAAGATTGACCATCCGGAATTGTCGGCCTCGTACGCGTGATGCGTGAGAGAGCGTTCACGAGAATGTGCGTCCTCTGCACGCGTCCGTTACCTATTCGCACTGCACTGCCGCATGTCGAAGCGGTGGTTTTGAAGGTACATTCCTCGGCCCCTGCCGGACTGGAGGAATCCCGTGCGCACCCTCGTCGTCGATGACCAAGCGGTGAACCGCCTCGTCCTGCACCGCCTGCTGGTCCGCTTCGGACCATGCGAGATGGTGGCGGATGGCACGACAGGCATCGCCGCCTGGCAAAAAGCGCTGGAGGAGGGCGAGCCCTACGACCTGATCTGCCTCGACATCTGCATGCCGGGGATGAACGGTCATCAGGTCCTGGCCGAGATCCGCCGGGTGGAGACCGCGCGCAGGACACGCATCAGCCAGCAGGTGAAGATCTTCATGGTCACCGCGCTGGACGATGATGCCGAGGTGACCGCGGCTTTCTGCGCGGGCTGCACGGCCTTCATCCCCAAGGCGATCACCTTCGACCTGCTGCTTGGGCACCTCATCCACCTCGGACTGATCTCGCGCGACGATGCGCAGCGCCACGCCGCGCTGACCTGAGCGACAGGCGCGGCATCCGGCGGGGCGAGCGCCGGCATGAGCGCTGCACGGTCATGGCGGCCGCGGGCGAGGTGGCACGCGGGTGCCGCGGGGGCGTCAGGCGTCACGCCCTCATTTCTGCGCAAACCCTCTAAACAAACGTTTGCGCAACATTTTTTTATAAACACCTCCGGCATTGATCGGTATGGTATTCCAGGCGCGGAACCTGCGCGGCACAGGATGGGATCGGCCTTTCCCTTCCCGCCGGCTCACTGATCCGTACCTCGGCCCGGTCGAGCGCCGCCTCCATTGGGTCCCACGCACGTGCTCTTCAGCAGCACCAGGAAGTTCACCCATGCCCAGCATCTCCCCGTGGCATCCGCTCGCCCTCAGCGCCTGCGCGCTGTGCATCCTCATGAGCGCGACGCCGGCTTCCGCGCACGCGGTCGAACCAGCCGCCCCGGCGAGCATCATCGCTGCGCAGCCATTCCTGCTCTTCGGCATGGGGGCGCGCCGCAAGCTCCTGATGCGCGGGGACGAGCTGCTCGACGCGCGTACCGGTCAGGCGCTGCGCCGCTGGCCCGGTGCCAAGGCCGTGATCGACCCCGCAGGGCCGACCGTGGTCCTGACACTGCCTGGCGATCACGGTGGCACGGTGACCATCAGCGAGGACGCAGCAGGCGTGTGGCTGCAGGAAGGCGGTGAACGCTCGGCATTGAGCATGGCGCCGGTCACCTTGCCGACGTTCCTGGAAGGCGGGCGCGACCCGGCGCGCGCTGCGCTGCTGCGCGTCCTGCACCACGAGATCCTGCTCAACATCGTCGATGGGCAGCCGCTGCCGAATTTCATGGTCTATCACAAGCCCTGGTATCGCGACGGCGCGATGATGGCCATGGTGTTGGCCAAGACGGGCAACATCGGCCTGATCGCGGAGTGGATCAAGGACATCCGCGATCCCTATGACCACAACAACGCTGGCCGGCGCGAGCCCGACAATCTCGGGCAGGTCCTGTACCTGATCTCGCTGGTGTCGGACGCCCACCATCCGGTGGTCGCGACCGTGCTGACCGAAGCCGAAACCTGGCGCAAGGGTGACCACATTTTGGGAACCAGCGACTTCGCCGAGCATCCGGTGTACCAGACCAAGTGGCTCAAATACGGGCTGCGCGCGCTGAGCCTGCCGGACCCATGGATCATCCCAGCGGTCGCGGACAGCTATTCGTGCCTGTTCTGGATGGATTACCGCGATCAGCATGTGGGAAACGCAGGCTTCTCCGACGTGGCGTACCCGTACCTGATGTGGGCCGCCGGACATTTCTACGGCAAGCTGCCCGCCGCGCCCAAACTGGGATTTCCCCTCAGCTGGGAAGCGGCGGCTTCCCAGGCGGATTATGCCGGCATGACGAAAGTGTCCGCGGTCTATGCACAAGCCCGGCTTGCCGCGCCGCATACCTGGCATGCGGCAGAAATGTTCCTGGCGCTGAGCGAATGAACGCGCGCGCAACGGATGCGCGTGCGTCTGGGCCGCGCGTTGACGGTGCGTGCCGCCTCAGCCGCCGTCACCAGCAGCAGGCAGCGCAGGCCTGATGTCGTTCAACGGGGCGACCCAGGTGCCGATTCTTTCCCATGCGGAACTTCAACGCGCTGGGATCGACATCGTCATGGGACGATGCGCAGGACGGTGACGCGTTCGGATACGACGATCGATACCGTCTTGGCGGCGACCAGGACTTTTTCATTGAGCGTGGCATCGAGGCCAGTGATGCCGGTCACTGCCTTGGGCGCGCGGGCGAAGGTGATGGTGCAGGGCAGATCCGGCGGATCCGACTGCTGCTTCTGCCCATAGGGCCGCGACTGATCCCACAGGTTGCTGGGCAGCCAGACGACCAGGTAGTACACGCCATCGCGCTTCTGGAACAGGGCGCTGCGCGCCTGCGCTTCGCTCAACGTGACATCGAGCGGCGCGGCAGCGAAAGGCGCACCGGGATCACGCAGGACTGTCAGCAGGTTGCCCATGGCGATCCCGGCGGGCTTGAAGGTCACGCCATCGGAACGGATCAGGCCGAAATTGGCCTCGGGATCCTGCGGGTCGTCATGCAGGTCGAACAGTTCGTAGATGAAGGTGCGTTTCACCCCGCTGGCGAAGGTGTGGAGCAGCATGCGGGGCAGGTAGATCCCGGCCATTTCCGGGGTGACGGCGACATGGCCCGCCTTGGCGCGATGCGTCGTGTAGCCTGTCTCGGTGATCATCATGGGCTTGGACCCGGTGATCTTCCGCCCGCCTGCCAGGCCGGTGGGCAGGTCAGCCTTCATCCAGGCGGAGCCGTTTTCCGGTTCCCAACCGCCGGGGTAGGGATGGATGTTGCCGCAGTCGGCGAAGGCGCTCAAGTCGCCCAGTCTGGCGCCATAGTCGTAGTCGGTGACCGACAGGCAGAGGATCGGATCCTGGTTCCACGCGGCATCGGCGCGGATGGTGGTCCACAGATCCTTCTGATATTGGGCGGCGCGCTCAACGGTCCAGCCGTTGAGGTTCACCTCGTTCGGACCCTCGAAGGCCTCGATCGCCTCCTTGGCTTGTGCCGCCAAGGGCAGCACGCGCGCCATCGGCATGCCGGTGATGACGGTGCAGTGGATGCCGGAGCGGCCGAGATCGTTGAGGCGCTCGAAATACGTGGGCCACTGCGAGTCCACCAGACCGTCCCGGACGTGCCTGACGCCCAGCTTCTGCAACGCCGCCTTCAGGTTCGTGGCATGGTCGTAGACCGACCCCTGATAATGGACATGGATGTTGACCCCGATGCTGTCGCAGAAGGCATCTGCGGCGACGGCAGGTACGGTCGCCGCAGCGGCGGTGGCGGTGAAGGACGGGGCGCTGAGCACGGCCGCCAGCACCAGAGAAGCCGTCGACACGCCACCATGTCCAGCGCTGATGGCGGGGCGACATGCGCCCGTGGTAGTGACGTGACGAACAGGCTGCTGCCGCGGGTCACTCAAGGCCATAGCCATTCCAGCATCCTCCCAACATCGTCATCACGGAAGCCCCAGCGCGGCAGGCGCTGGGCGATCCTCCGGGTCGCGGACGTGCGGATGGTCAGGGTGCCAGGCTGGACGCGTGCGGTCAATCGGCCGACGGGCCACTGGTAGCGATACGTCTCGATAGCGTTGGTTGCTCGTCGGCCGAGGTGGAAGCTTTCCGTCCATCGCGGGGAAAGCGAAACCCGGTCGAACAAGAGGAACGGAGAAACGGAGGAAGGCATGAAGCCAGATAAAACAGCGAAATCGGGAAAAACGGCATCACCATCTCTTGGCTGTTCTCCGTTCCTCCGTTCCTCTTGTTCGATCCTGTCTTTCCTGTTTTGATCGACGAGACCCGAGTAGGCAATGGATCACCACGAATGACGAGGAATCATCGCGTGGTCAGGCCGCCTCCATCGCCACGCACATGCGCTGCGCGTCGTCGTGGCTGGACGC
>JACDGQ010000268.1 GCA_013821615.1 Planctomycetota bacterium | reverse complement strand
GGCACCCGCAAAGGCGGCGATCGCCGCCGCCGCGCCCGCGGGCCTCGCCATCCCTGACCAGTACGGCCGCGACCGCCTGGTGCTGCTGGTCCAGGATCCGCACCACATCTTCGCGTATTGGGAGCTGCGTCCCGAGACCCTCGGCCGCGCCCAGGCCCAGGCCGGCGGCACCGGCACGCCGGTGCTGGTGCTGCGCAGCGGCGGCACCGCCGAGTACCGCGAGGTCGATCTGCGCGGCGGCAACTACTACCTGGCGGTCGCGCCCAGCGGCAGCTACGCGGCCGAGCTTGCCCTGCGCGACAGCAAGGGCCACCTGCACGCGCTCGCCGCCTCCAACACCGTCACCACCCCTGCGCCCACTGTCTCGACCCGCGTCGATGAGCAGTGGCTGGGCGTCGACGAGACCTTCGACGAACTGCTCGAGCTGGCCGGCCTGCCGGGCCAGACGCGCACGTTCAGCAGCATCACCGTCGCGCGCTTGACCGAACGGCGCCAGGCGACCTGGACCTGGCAGGATGCCAGCACGGTGCCGGGCCCTGACACCAGCTGGTCAAGCCACTCGCTGTCGAGCCATTCGCTGGGCAGTGGCAGCCTGGTGCGGTGAAAGGCTGCCGGCTGACGGCTGGCGGCTGACGGCTCCTGATCCGCAGGGATGCGCGGAATCAGCGATCCACTCCGTGACCGCCGATTGCTCCGATCACGTCGGCGACGTCGACCAGCGAGCCGTCAACTGCCAGCCGTCAGCCGTCAGCGAGCCCGGCTCCGCCGGCTCACAGCGTCACCCACGCGCTCTGCGTCCCGCCTCGTTCAGGCCGCAAATCCCATTGCCGTACCCATTGGCCGGTACACCGTGGCCGGCCCGCCCGGACCTACGCCCTACCCCCGAACGCGCAGCCCACGAGGCGCGCCATCACCATGCCCGATGGCCATCTGCTGCTGGTGCTGCACGCCCACCTGCCCTTCGTCAGGCATCCCGAGGACGCGCATTTCCTCGAGGAGCAGTGGCTGTTCGAGGCCATCACCGAGACCTACGTGCCGCTGCTCTCGCGGCTCGAGCGCCTGCAGCGCGAGGGCGTGCCCGCGCGCGTGACCATGACCTGGTCGCCGCCGCTGTGCGAGATGCTCGCCGACCCCCTGCTGCAGCAGCGCTACCGCGATAGCGTCGGCCGGCTGCTGATGCTCGCCGAGCAGGAGGTCCACGCCAAGTCCGGTACGCCCTTCGCCGCCGCCGCGGTGATGTACCGCGACCACTTCCGTTACTGCCTGGAAATGCATGCGCGCTTCCAGGGCAACTTCCTGCACTGGGTGCGCGAACTGCGCGACGCCGGGGTGATCGAGCCGATCACCTGCGGAGCCACCCACGGCTTCCTGCCGCTGATGCTGACCGACAACGGGCGGCGCGCCCAGCTGCGCATCGCAGTGGCCAACTACCGCAAGCACTTCGGTGCCGATCCCAAGGGCATCTGGCTGCCGGAGTGCGGCTACGCGCCCGGCGTCGACCAGCTCCTCAAAGAGGTCGGGCTGCGCTACTTCTTCGTCGACACCCACGGCATCTACTACGGCGAGCCGCGCCCGCGCTTCGGCGTCTACGCGCCGGTCTACTGCCCCAACGGCGTCGCCGCCTTCGGCCGCGACCCGGAGTCCTCGCGCTCGGTGTGGTCGGCGCAGACCGGCTACCCGGGTGACGCGCTCTACCGCGAGTTCTACCGCGACCTGGGCTACGACGGCGACTACGGCTGGGTGAAGCCGTTCCTGCACCCCGACGGGGTGCGCCGCAACCTGGGACTGAAATACCACGCGATCACCGGCAAGGTCGAACTCCACGAGAAGCGCCCCTACGATCCCGCGCCCGCCTTCCTGCGCGCCATGGAGCACGGCACCGACTTCGTCGCGCGGCGCCTGGAGCAGGCCGAGAACCTCCAGCGGCTGATCGGCCGCCCGCCCGTCATCGTCGCCCCCTACGATGCCGAGCTCTTCGGCCACTGGTGGCACGAGGGCACCCAGTTCATCGAGAGCATCTTCCGCGCCTGCGCCGCCAGCGGCGGGCGGCTGCGCCCGGTCACCAGCAGCGGCTACCTGGCCGAGTTCCCGATCCATCAGGTGGTCGCGCCGTCGGCCTCGAGCTGGGGCGACGCCGGCTACAGCGGGGTGTGGCTGAATCCGGGCAATGACTGGATCTACCGCCACCTGCATGCCGCCGAGGAGCGCATGGTCGAGTGCGCGCGGCAGTTCCCCAACGCCTACGGTTTGCGCGAACGGGCCCTCGACCAGATGGCGCGCGAGCTGCTGCTCGCCCAGTCTTCGGACTGGGCCTTCATCATGACCACCGGCACCACCGTGCCCTATGCCGTGCGCCGCACCCGCGACCACATCAACCGCTTCACCGCCCTCTACGAGCAGGTCATGGCCGACCGCATCGACGCGGCGGTGCTGCGCGAGATCGAGTGGCGCGACACCATCTTCCAGGAGATCGACTACCGGGTGTATTGCTGAAGGGGACGGCCGGAGGGAGAAGGGGAGACAAGAGGGGAGAAGGGCGGAGGAGACGACCTCAAGCGGGTGCCGCTTGGGGGACTACAGGGCGCGCGCTTTCCGCGCTTTCGATTTCCCCTCCGTCTCCCGCCTCCTCTTCTCCCCTTCACCCTCTTGCCTCCCCTTCTCCCCTCCTGTCGTTCCGTCCGCCCAGGGGAAAAATAAGGCAATTCCCGGCGGGCGCCCTAAGCACAGGGAACACCCCTCCTCCGCCATGCCCAGCCTGACTCTGGCCGACCTCGATCAGCGCCCCGAACTCGCGCCCGCGGTCCTCGCCCTCTTCGCCGCCGCTCCCCCGGGCGCGCACCACCTGGTGTGCGGCCTGCCCGCCGCCATGGGGCAGGAACCGACCGCCGAGATCCTCGCGCGCACCTCGGGCATGCTGCTCGCGCTGTCCGGACGCCAGGTCGCGGGGGCGATCGGCATCTGCCCGTACAGCGAGGACCAGGTCACCCTGTGGGGCCCCGCCACCGCCCAGGCCGCGGTCGCCGAGTTCCTCTTCACCTCGACGCGTGAAGCCCTGCACCTGAGCCGTTTCGGCAGCATGCGCGCGCTGATCGACACCCGCAACCGCGAGCAGCGCGCCTTCTACCGCGCGCACGGCTTCGCGGCGTGGAAGGACAACCACCTCTACGAATGCGTGCTCGAGACCCGCACCAGCACCGGCACGGTCAGCCGCGGCAGCCTGGCCTTCAAAGTCCGCGCCGCGACCACGCGCGACCACAACGCGGTGATCTCGATCCTCACCCGCGCCTTCCCCGACAGCGACCACTGCCTGCCGAGCCTGGCCAAGCGCGAGGCCGACGGCTACCGCCACTACGTGCTGGAGGAGGCCGGCACGGTGGTCGCCGCGGCGGCCGTGCAGGACGCCGGCCGCCGCGGCTGGCTCAAGCTGATCGCGGTCAAGCCCGAGCTGCGCGGCCGCCAGCTCAGCCGCCGCCTGCTCGAGGGCGTGCTCGCCAGCGAGTCGCGCCGCGGCAAGCGCACCATGGCGCTCGAGGTGCTCGCCGACAACGCGCCGGCGATCGCGCTCTACGAGCACGCGGGGTTCCGGCGGAAGTGGACGGCGACGATCATGACGGGGCCGGTCTGAGGACCGGGCCAGTCCGGAAGTCGACGGTCGAGGCCCGGCAGAGAAACGCTCCGCAGAGGGATGGCGGCAGCGGACGAGTGGCGCGGCGGCCTGGCATGCGTGGGTAGCAGACGAGCAGTCCGCGAGGCCCCGCGCTTGGCCGCTGGCGCGATCGCCGCATCTCCATGCCGGAAATACATGCCACGCACTTTGGGGTGAAAGGGCGCGTTTGCACAGCACATAGAGACGCAGCCGAGGCTCCCATGATCAACATCACATCCAATCCATCACCCGGCGCTTCTCGCGGTCGGCCCACAGGTAGCCTGGGCGACGGAAACGCGGCTTCGCCTCCGCGGTTCAGCGCTGCCGTGCAGCGTCTCACCCTCGGGCGATGGACCCATTGGGCGCTGCTCGTACTGGCCCTGGTGAGCGGGGTCGCCTGGCCAGCTGATCCGATCCGCATCATGCCCTTGGGCGATTCGATCACCCAAGGCAATACCGAGCATTCCAGCTGGCGCAGGCCCCTGTGGATCACGTTGAAAGCTGCCGGGTTCAACGTGGATTTCGTCGGCAGCCAGCGCGAAGGCAACGGTGGGCCATCGCCCCAGCAGGATTTCGATCTCGATCACGAAGGGCATTGGGGCTGGAAGGCGAGCGATATCCTGTCCAAGCTGGATGCCTGGGCCGAGGCGGCCAAGCCCGACATCGTCCTCGTCCACCTCGGCACGAACGATATTGCCAATGGCGGTCGCGCACCGCTGGACGTCGTGCACGATCTTGAACGCATCGTCGCCGTGCTGCGCGCGCACCGTCCCGGGGTGTCGGTGATCCTCGCCCAGGTGATCACTACGTGGGGATCGCTCAGCGATTACAATCGCCTGATACCACCCTTGGCGCTGCGGCTCGACCAGCCGACAGCCCGCGTGGTGGCGGTCGATCAGGCCAGCGGATTCTCGCTGGCGGCCGGTACCGACACCTTCGATGGCTGCCATCCCAATGCGAATGGCGAAGAGAAGATGGCGCTCGTGTGGCTTTCCGCGTTGCGGCCCCTGCTGGCGGCGAAGCCATGACGGCGTGATGATATCATTCGCACGCACGATTGCGTCAGTGCCCGCATCCTTTCCATCTAGCCGTCCGCACCCCGCACTCCGCATCTGCGTCTGCGTCTGCAAATCCATCGCCTCGCCGCCACCATGATCGTGCCGACTGATCCTCCCCCGTTTCTGCGTACGGGTGGTTAAGCCGGGTGGTGCAGGGGTGCTCAATCTGGTATGGGCGCAAGGCGACAATGAGCGCTGATCAAACGGGTTTTTCGCGATCCCATCCGTCAGCAATCAAGCCTTCGTCGAAGCGCGCCTGGATCGCCTGCGCGCCCTCGCCCGCGGCCAGCGCGAGCATCAGCAGGATGCGCGCCTGCTGCGGGCTCAATCCGCGCGCCGCGATGAAGCCGCAGGCGTCGTCATCGACCTCGATGCCGCGGGTCACGCCCCCGCAGGCCACGCGGCTGCTGCGCACGACCGCGA
>JACDGQ010000267.1 GCA_013821615.1 Planctomycetota bacterium | reverse complement strand
CCGCCACCGTGCTGCAGGTCAGCCTGGTCGGCCCGCTGGTGCGCGTCGAGCTGGAACGCGCCGATTCCAAGGAGCGCCTCGAGGCGCAGCTGCCGCGCGCACGCGGGCTGGAGCTCGGGCTCAAGCCGCAGGATCAGGTGTTCTTCGGGTTCACGGAATATCAGATCTATCCGCAGACCTGACCCCGGTTCCTGGTCACCCTGACGATTTTAATCGCCAAGACGCCAAGGGGCCAAGGGACTGGGATCCGGAACGTGGTATCCATGCCGTCGAGACGCCGCCGACCTGTACGGGGTTCTTCGTCATTCGTAGTGGATCCATTGCCAACGCGAGTCTCGTCGATCAAAACAGGTAGGCCAGAATTGAACAAGAGGAACGAAGGAACGGAGGACAGCGAGGAGATGGCGATGTCGTTTTCCCGAATTCGTTTTTTTTTGCAATGGATCCCTGTCTTCCTCCGTTTCTCCGTTTCTCTTGTTCGCTCAGGTTTCGCTTTTCCCGCGATGGACGGAAAGTTTAGACCTCGGACGACGACGAACCCACAAATCCCCGTGTTCGTGGCGGATCTTGGCGCCTTGGCGCCTTGGCGTGGAAGACCTCGATGTCCTGGCCGACGCTGCGCGCCTAGCGCCTAGCCCCCGGCGCTGCGCGCCGCCGCCGGCTCGAGCAGGCCGAGCAGCGCGTTCTCGTACTGGTCGACGATCGGCTTCTCGGCGAAGTTCTCGGCGCGGCGGCGCGCGGCGGTGCGCATCGCGCGGTAGCGCGGCTCGTTCTCGAGCAGGTCGGCGGCGAGCGTGCCCAGGCAGATGTCGCCGCCCTCCTCGCAGAGGATGCCGCTGACGCCGTCTTCGACGACCTCGGGCAGGCCGCCGGCGTGGTAGCCGAGCACCGGGCAGCCGCAGGCCATCGCCTCGAGTGCGGACAGGCCGAAGCTCTCGGCGCGGCTCGGCAGCAGGAACAGGTCGCTGGCCTGCAGGATCGGCTCGGGCTTCTGCTGGCCGAGCAGGCGCAGGTCGTCGCGGATGCCGAGCTCCTTGGCGAGCGCCTCGGCCTTGGGCAGGTCGGGGCCGTCGCCGACCAGCACCAGTACCGCCGGCATGCGCTTGCGCAGCGTGGCGAAGGCGCGCACCACCTCCTCGATGCGTTTGACCGGGCGGAAGTTCGAGACGTGGGTGATGACGCGCTGGCCTGCACCCGCCAAGCAGGCGCGCCAGGGCTGGGCCGCGTCCGGCTTGAAGCGTTCGAGGTCGACGAAGTTGGGGATGGCCTGCACCGAGCCGGGCGTGGTGTTGAAGTAGGTCGCCGTCTCCTGCGCCAGCCACGCGCTGGGCGCGGTCAGCAGGTCCTGCTGGCGCAGCGCGAAGCGCGTCAGCTCGAAGTAGCTGCGCTCGCGCCCGACCAGGGTGATGTCGGTGCCGTGCAGGGTGCAGGCGAGCTTGACGTCGCGGCGCGTGCTGCCGCCGCGCTGCAGCCGGCCGGTCTCCGGGCGGCTGGAATCGCGCAGCACCTCGCGCGCCTGCCAGGCGGCGACCGCGTGCGGGATGGCGTAGTGGCTGTGGATCAGCTCGACGCCGTACTCCTCGACCAGCTCGATGAGCTTGTTGCTGAGGTTGAGCGTGTAGTGCGGGTAGCGGAACAGCGGGTACTCGCTGCCGTGCACCGCGTGGAAGCTGAGGTTGGCGAGTGGCCGGTCCATGCGGAACGGCATCTCGTACGACACCACGTGCACCTCGTGCCCGCGCTCGGCCAGGCGCATCGCCAATTCGGTCGCGACCACGCCGCTGCCGCCGTAGGTGGGATAGCAGGTGATGGCGAGGCGCATGCGCGGCTTCCCGGAGGGTGATGGCGCGAGCTTGACGGAGGCGCCGGCGCTGGCCATCGGCAATCTTACTGGGTTCCGCGGCCTTTTTTTTGGGGGCTGACAGCTGACGGCTGGCGGCTCGTCGCGCACAGTCTGCAGCTTCGACGTGCGACGGGTGGCGAGCCGCGAGCCGCCAGTCCGAGATACGGAGGCTTCACGTAATTTCCCAAGCAGAACCTGGAACGAGCAGCCGCCAGCCGCCAGCCGCCAGCCATCAGCCATCAGCCCCTCCCTACTTCCCCGCACTCGCGGTCAGCACCGGCTTCAGCTTGAGCTCGCCAGTCGGCGTGAACTGGCGCTCCCACGGCTGGAAGCCCTGGCGCTCGAGGCGCAGCGTCAGCGCCTTCGGCGGCAGATGCAGCTGCGCGGGGGTGGTGCCCATCAGGTTGCCGTCGATCAGCACGTCGGCGCCGCTGGGCTCCGAATCGATCTGCACAAGGACGGCGGGCGGCACCCCGACCACGTCGGCTGGGGCGGCGGTAGCGACCGTGCCTGCTGCCGGCACCGCGCCCGGGATGGCGTCGGGCAGATCCTGCTGGCGCTCGAGATAGGCGCGCAGCGTGGCCAGGCAGTTGCGGATCGCGTCCCAGGCCGCCTTGCTGCGCGGGTCGGCGTCCGAGGTCTGGAGCTTGGGCGAGGTCTGCCCGGAAAAGCCGCCGCTGGCCTTCTTGAGGAACACCAGCTTGCCGTCCGCCTGATAGCCGCGCATCTCGGCGGTGGATTCGAGGTGGGCGATGCCGGACTTGGACTCGAGTCCGGTGCTGACGTCGTGCAGGTCGATGACGCGCGTCGTCACCACCAGGTAGGCGCCGGCCGCCGTGGGCTGCGCGCCCGTGGCCCACACCTCGCTCGCCGAGGGGGGCAGGCCCTCGCCGACCCAGGCCTTCACCTCGCGCACGCGCACGTCGATGTCCAGGCGCATGGCGTAGGCGTAGTCGAGGGCCGCCTCCGGGTAGAAGGCCGCGACTGGCGCGACGTCGACCGGGGCGAAGACCACCGGGCGCTGCACGGTGGTGCCGGCGACGGGGGCGGCGGCGTCGCGTTTTTCCCAGCGGTTGGCATCGCGGCCCACGGCGCAGCCCGCGGTGGAAGCCAACGAGATCAGGACGAGGAGGGCGAGGGGGAGGCGGACGTGCATGGCGCGGGAGTATGGTCGCTGGCCGCACGGCGCCAGCGACGGCCAGACGCAGCCGCGACGGAACGGCGCTCTGCGTGAGTATTGACAGTCAGGCGGACGGCGGTGTGCTGCCGCGCATGCTGCGTGGCATCTCACCCCTCCTGTCCCCGGACCTGCTCGCGGTGATGTGCCGCATGGGCCATGGCGACGAGCTGGTGCTCGCCGACGCCCACTTCCCCGGCGAGTCCTTCAACCCGCGCGTGCTGCGTGCCGACGGCCTGCGCATCCCCGCGCTGCTCGACGCCATCCTGCCGTTGCTGGTGCTCGATCCCTACGTGCCCAGCCCGCTGTTCATGATGCAGGCGGTGCCGGGCGACAGCCTCGATCCCGCGGTCGAGCGCAGCTATCGCGCCGCCATCGACCGCCACTGGCCCGCCACGCCGGCGATCGAGCGCGTCGAGCGCTTCGCCTTCTATGAGCGCGCGCGCGGCGCTTTCGCGGTGCTGATGACCGGGGAGACGGCGAAGTACGGGAATATCATCCTGAAGAAGGGTGTGACGCTGAGTTGAGCCGATAGCCCGCGTGGTGCGGGACGGAATCGGGTTCCTCTTCGTCCGAGGTGGAAACTTTCCATCCATCGCGGGTAAAGCGAAACCTGATCGAACAAGAGGAACGGAGAAACGGAGGACGACAGGGAGCCAGTGGAAAAAGCGTTATCGGAAAAAACGGCATCGCCAACTTTTGGTTGTCCTCCGTTCCTCCGTTCCTCTTGTTCGATCCTGCCTTTCCTGTTTTGGGCTACGAGACCCGAGGAGGCAATGGATCCACCACGAATGACGAGGAACCCGGAATCGTTGGCATCCGCTGCCCTCTGCGTGACATCCGTGTGCCGCGAGCTTGCGAGGCCTCTGGGATAAAAAATTTGGCGACCGGGAAATCCCGGTCGCCAAGTGCAGGTGGAAGCGGGGAGCATCAGTGCCGATCAGGCGTTCGATGTCCCGGCATTCTCTCGACGTCACATCCGGCCGACAATCCACGGTATGACAGGTTGTCGCCTCCTTGTTTCACGAAGCCGCGCGGCTGATCTCCACTCCAAACGCCTGCTGTCCGATACGGGACGATGCAGGTGCAGGTCGGGTGGCCGTCTTGTTACCTCCACGGTTGCATTATATGTCTCGGGGCCGACCCCGCCAAGAGATCTGGGGGCAGCCTCCAAGCGGCTGGAAGAAAAGCGTTTGTGACGGATGGGCGGAGCCGCCCCTCGGGCGCTTTGCGTGATGGTTGCGTGAGTAGGCAGAAGGCCAGGGCGGAGCGGGCCAGGACCGCTCCGGAAAGCGCCTCAGCGCGGGGTCTCGCGCAGCTGCGCAAGCACCTGTTCCAACTCGGTCAGCGCGGCCCCGACCTGCTGGCGATGGGCCTCCTCGACGCGCTTGGCGAAGTCTTGGCAGGCCTCGAGGGCGCCGGCGGCGATCTTGAACTGGCCGCGCACGCCCTGGGCGCGGCAGGCCAGGGCGGCGGTGAAGAAGCGCTCGAGCGGGCCGGCCTCGTGCTGGTCCTCGATCTCCATCATCGCCTGGACGATGGCCAGGGTCGCGCTCGGGCGCGCGGCGAGCAGCAGCGCCTGGCCATGCTGGTAGAGCGCGCGGTGGCGGGCGCGCCATTCCGGGTGACGCGCCCAGGCCGCGCGGTTGGCCTCTGCCACCGCCACGACCAGGTCCTGGCTGAGGCGCACCTGCGGCTCGACCAGGCGCATGAGGTTGCTGGCGATCATCGCCATGTTGCCGACCACCTCGTCGGTGGCGGGCAGATCGGCGACCAGCTTGGTGGCCTGGGCGAGGTGGGGCATGGCCTCGGCGCCGCGGCCGCGCACCAGCAGGGTCTGCGCGGTCATGATCGCCAGGCGGCAGGCATCGGTGGGCCCGACCACGCCCTTGGCGGCGGCCTCCATGGCGGCCTCGCGGCGGTTCGCGCACAGCAGCGTCACCGCCAGCCCGCGCCAGATGCTGCGCGCGACCTCGCTCTCGGCGCTCAGCGCCGGATGCTTCTGCAGGCGGTGCTGGAAGGCGATGCTCTCGTCGTAGCGGCCGAGTCCGGTGGTGCCGAGGTGCACCGACAGCGCCGCGAGCTGCAGCACATCGTGCTCGGTGAGGCTCTTGC
>JACDGQ010000266.1 GCA_013821615.1 Planctomycetota bacterium | reverse complement strand
GTCGAGGCCGCCGGGCAGGTCGCTGGCCTCGAGCCGGGCGAGCGCGGCGAGCGCGTCCTCGCGTCCGCCTTCGCTGAGCACCTCGGCCTTGTCGGCGACCGCGACCAGCGCCACGGTGCGGTAGGCCAGTTCGGCGCGCGCCAGTTCGGCCTTGGCCGCGGCGAGCGGACCGGGATCGGTGCCGCGCACGCCCATCGAGGCGCTGCGGTCGACCACCAGCACCAGACGATCGCCGCCGCCGAATCCGGCCAGGCTGAGGCGCGCCACGGCCAGCGCCACGCAGGCGATGAGCAGGCAGCGTAGCAGCAGCAGCAGCAGATTGGTCAGGCGGTAGCGGCGCTGCGCGGCCTGCGCCGCCGCCAGCAGCCAGCGCATCGCCGCCCAGGGCCGCGGCCGGGGGCGCTGCCGCAACAGCAGATGGATGAGGATCGGTACTGCCACCGCGGTGGCGCCCCAGAGCAGCAACGGGTGCAGGGCGGTGAGCACGGGGGTGATCTAAAGGGCCGTGCGGGCTTCGGCTAGCGCGAAGTCGATGGTCTGCGCGCAGCGTCGCGTGCGCTCGCTGCGCAAAGCGCGCCCGCGGGCGGCATCCACGCCTACTTGCCGCTGGGGCCGAGGGTGCTACCAGCCGCGCCGGTCGGCTTCACTGCGGCCGCGCCGGCGTTCTGGCGCGGGAGGCCCAGCTTGGCCGCATAGTGGTCGGGGTTGGCCGCGAACTTGCGCGCGCAGCCCTTGCAGCAGAAACGGTATTCCTGCCCCTTATAGACGATCGCCGGCACCGCCGGGTCGATCTTCTCGTTCGAAACCAGGCAGGTGTCGAGCGGGTACGGACGGACCCCGTCCGCGGCTGGGGCCGCACTCAGGCAGGCCGCGAGCAGCAGCACGCAGGTGCCACGCCAGGCCGCTCGGCAGCCACCGGGCAGGGCCTGCAGCAGGATGGCGCGCAGGGTGCGGGCGGAAATCATGGCGGAAACTGCTCCTCGGCGGTGCGGCCGGTCGGCCGCCGGGGCTGATCCCCCGCAACGGGGGAAGGTCGATGCAGCGTTGTACGTTCGGCGCGCGGATGCGTTTCAGGGTGGGATGTGGAGGGTTGGTGGTCCTGGGACGGGATGGGCTGACGGCTGACGGCTGACGGCTGACGGCTGACGGCTGACGGCCCGTCGCTTCATGGAGTCTCTGCACTGGCACCGGGTCTTCGTGCAGAACCGCCACACCTCAGAATCCTATTATTCAACCGTGTCCACAAGCTGTCAGCCGCCAGCCGCCAGCCGTCAGCCTCTCCCATTCACCTCTCCCTCCGCGCCGGCTCCCCCGTCAGAATCGTCTCTGCCAGCCGCAACCCATCGAGCCCGGCGCTGACGATGCCGCCCGCGTACCCGGCGCCCTCGCCGGCCAGCCACAGGCCGGGCAGGCTGCTCGCGAGGGTCTCGGGATCGCGCTCGAAGCGCACCGGGCTCGAGACCCGGGTTTCGACGCCGACCAGCGTGCCGTGGCGCATGAAACCGGGGATGACGCGCTCGAAATGCAGCAGCGCCTGACGGATCGCGTGGGTGGTGCGCTCCGGCAGGATGTGGTCGATGCGTCCGGGGCGCACGCCCAGGCGGTAGCTGGAGCGGGTCGCGGGCGGCCCGGCTTCGCCGCGTACGAACGCCGCGGCGGACTGCGCGGGACAGCCGTAGTCGCCGCCGCCGGCCGTGAAGGCCTGGCGCTCGAGCTCGTTGATCAGTTCGAATCCGGCCAAGCCGTTTCCGGCGCGGTCGACTTCCTGGTTGACGATCAGTCCGGCGTTGGCGAAGGGCGAGGCGCGCGCGAAGCGGCTCATGCCGTTGGTCGAGAGCTGACCCGGATCGCTGGTCGCTGCGATGATCTCGCCGCCCGGGCACATGCAGAAGGTGGTGGTGTTCTCGGCCTGGACGTGCGCTGGCGGCCGGCTGACCAGGTTGTACTCGGCGGCGCCGAGCAGGTGCTTGGGCAGGTCGCGGCCGGGCAGGCAGGCGTACTGGCCGAGATCGACCAGGCCCTGCTCGTGCTCGATGCGGCAGCCGAGCTGGAAGCCCTTGGCCTTGTGCTGCAGGCCGCGTCGCAGCAGCGTCATGATCAGGTCGCGCGCGCTGTGCCCGGGCGCGATCAGCACCAGCGGCGCGGAGATGGTCTCACCATTCGCCAGCACCACGCCGGTGCAGCGCCCAGCCTGTTCGATGACGTCGGTGACGGTGGTCTCCCAGCGGAAGGCGCCGCCCCAGCCGACGATGCGCTCGCGCAGCCGCCGGCACATGTGCGGCAGCAGATCGGAGCCGATGTGCGGGTGGTGGCGGTAGAGGATGTGGCGCGGCGCGCGCGCCGCGACGAACGCCTCGAGCAGGAAGCGCATGCGCCGGTCCTTGACCCGGGTGTAGAGCTTGCCGTCGCTGTAGGTGCCGGCGCCGCCCTCGCCGAACAGGTAGTTGCTCTCCGGATCGAGCTGGCGCGTGGCGTGGAAGCGCGCGAGGTCGGCGGTGCGCCGGTCGGCGTCGCGGCCGCGGTCGATGATCAGCGGCTTGCAGCCGTGCAGCGCGAGCAGGTAGGCCGCCATCTGCCCGGCCGGCCCGGCGCCGACGATGATCGGATGCAGCGGCAGCGGCGTGCGCAGCGCGAGTTCGCCGAGGCCGTCATCGTGCGCCGGCGGCGCCGCCAGCACCACCGTGCCCGGACGTTCGCGCACCGCGCTGTCCTCGCGTACCTGGACGATGAGATTGTAGACGAACAGCAGCTCGGGCTTGCGCCGCGCGTCGAGGCTGCGCCGCTCGATCTCATAGCCGACCACATCCGCGACCGGGATGGCGCAGTGCTTGGCGATCCACGGCTCGAGGTGGTGGTCGAGCGACTGCAGTGGCAGCCGCGTCAGTGCGCCGAGCGGGACCTCGAGCGCGTCGATCTGCACGTGGCGGACGGGTGCGGTCATTCCGGATTCCTCACGATTTCAACCGCCAAGACGCCAAGACGCCAAGGGACAGCCAAGGGGATCGGGAAGCGTCGTCACCTGCATGGAGGATGGATGCGCGCCGAACGTGGGAAGCGAAGTCGTGCAGCAGCTCGGCGGTTCTTGGCGCCTTGGCGTCTTGGCGGTGAAAACCGTCAGTGGAAGCTGAGTTCATGGCCGCGCGGCGGGGGGCGGGAGGACCCTGGGAAAAACAACGAGGCCGGGCGTGGGCCCGGCCTCGTTCTCGACACCAGCGACGCGGCGAGGGGCCGCGTCAGCGGCTCACGCCTTGGGGGCCTCGGCGGCCGGAGCTTCGGCGGCGGGTGCCGCAGCGGCCTTGGCGGCGTCGGCCTTGGCCTTGTCCGCTTCGGCCTGGACCTTGCGGGCGGCCTTCTGGGTGGCGGCGTGCTTCTGCAGCGAGCGGCGGCTGGGGGCGGCCCAGGGCTGCTTCTCGCCCTTCTTGCCGGCGGGGCCCTTCTTCTCGGCCTTCACCGGGGCCTTGGCGGCGACGGTGGTCTTGGCCTTGGGCACGGCGTAGCCGCCGTGCTTGAGCAGCGCGCGCAGGCCATCGCTGATCTGCGCACCCAGGTTCACCCAGGCCTCGACGCGGGCGATGTCGACCTCGACGGTCTTCTCCGGCTTGAGCGGGTCGTAGGAGCCCAGGATCTCGTTGGCCTTGCCTTCACGGTGGCAGCGTCCGTCGATGGCGACGATGCGGAAGAAAGGCCTGTGGAGGCGGCCGAAACGAGAAAGGCGGATGCGGACTGCCATAGAGATCCCTTGGGTGAAACGGGAGAGGGACCATAAGGCCGTTCTCCGTACTGCAACTGGAAAGGCAGCGGCGTCTTGCCCTTGGGATCAGGCCCCGGCCAGGGCGCGGATCGCCTCGGCGCGCAGCGGGTAGATCGGGAAGACCTTGTCGAAGCGGGTCAGGGCGAAGATCTCGCGCAGCGCGGGCGAGGTCACCCCGGCCAGGGCCAGGCTGCCCTTGAGGTCCTGGATCTCGCGCAGCTTCTGCACCAGCGGACCGAGGCTGGCCGAATTGAGCGTGCCGACCCCGGACAGGTCGATGACCAGGCGCTTGATGCCATGCGTGGACTTGAGGAAATCGGTGGCGAAGTAACTCTGGACCACGTCGGCGTTCGCCACGCCACTCTCGTCCTGGTGGAAGGCGATGGTGTGCACGCCGTGCTCTTCGAACTGGAGGACTTGGCTCGGCGGGCTCATCGCGACTCCTGGAGATGCGCAGTCAGGGCCCAACGGACCCGGCACCACACGCGGTCAGAATATGCCCACGAAGCGGAAATCGCGCAATGGAATAATCGCCAGGGTCCGGAAGTCCGGGAGTCCGGAAGTCCGGGAGTCTCCTGGCTCTAGGTTGGTGGCCATGGCACATGCCGTCGGTCCTGCGAGGCGGGTCCGACCCGCGCGACGACTGGCCGCAAGAGGCTGCGGATTCCGGACGAGGCGCTTCGTCACGGCGACGGGTGCCGCCCTCCCTGGACTTCCGGACTCCCGGACTTCCAGACTCCCGGACCCTCCGCCAGGAGATGTCGCTGCAGCTTCCCGGTGGCGGTGCGGGGCAGAACGTCGACCCAGGTCCAGCGGCGCGGGCGCTTGAAGCCGGGCAGGCGCGCGGCGATCCAGGCGGCCAGGTCGGCGTCGGGCAGGGGTGCGTGCCGCGCGACCAGCAGGGCGATGGGGACCTGGCCCCATTCCAGGTCGGGACTGGGCACCACTGCGACGTCGGCCACGCCCGGGTGGGCGGCGAGCACGCCCTCGATCTCGGCTGGATAGAGGTTCTCACCGCCGCTGAGGATGAGATCGGTGCGCCGGCAATGCACGGTCAGGAAGCCGGCGGCGTCGACCTCGCCGAGGTCGCCGGTGGCGAACCAGCCGTCGGCGGGTGGAGGGCTGAGCGTGCCGTCAGTCTGCTCGTAACCGCTGAACAGCCCCGGCCCGCGCACCAGGATCTCGCCAACCGCGCCGGCGGGGGCGGCAGCGCCCGCGTCGTCGCGGATGCGCAGCGCCATGCCCGGCAAGGCGCGCCCAGCGCTGCCGGGATGGGCGCCGGCCTCCTCTGGCAGCAGCGTGCAGACCTGGCTGGCGGCCTCGGTCAGGCCGTAGGTCTGGCTGGGCGCGACGCCCAGCGCGGTGCAGCGCGCGATCAGCTCGGCATCCAGCGGCCCGCCGCCGGTGAGGATGGTGCGCAGCGGCGCGGGCCACG
>JACDGQ010000265.1 GCA_013821615.1 Planctomycetota bacterium | reverse complement strand
AGGAACGGCGCGCCGCCTACAACGTGCCCGCCGGCGCCAGCGAGCGGACGCGCGAGGGCCAGCCGCTGCCCGCCGCGTGGCTGCGTCCGCGCGGCTATTATCTGCATGGGCAGGAGGTGGTGCTGTCCTACGTCGTCGACGGCTGCGCCGTGCTCGAGCGCCCGTCGCTCACCGTCGCGGGCGGCCTGGTGCGCACGTTCTCGCTGGCGCCCAGCGCCAAGGAGCTGCGCGTCGATCTCGCCGCCGCCGGTACGCGCTGTATCCTGGGCGGCGACGCCGCGGGCACGACCACGGCCGAAATGGATGGTCGCGTCATCGCGGTGCTGCCCGCCGCCACTGCCGCGCGCACCCTGACCGCGGTGATCGGTGCGGGCGACGCCGCGCCCGCTCAGCCGCTCGCCGCGCTGACCACCGGCGGACCGGCACGCTGGACCGAGACCATCACCACCCACGGCGCCCTCGGCAAGCCCGCCGCCGACGCGCCCTACGCGGTAGATAACCTGGCGCTGCCCGACGAGAATCCCTGGCACGCGTGGCTGCGCCCGGGCGGCTTCGACTTCTTCCCGGACGGCAAGCGCGCCGCGCTGTGCACCTGGAGCGGCGACGTGTGGATCGTCAGCGGCATCGACGGCGCTCTGCAGGATCTCACCTGGAAACGCTACGCCAGCGGCCTCTACCAGCCGCTCGGCCTGAAGATCGTCGGCGACGCCATTCTCTGCACCTGCCGCGACCGCATCGTGCGCCTGCACGACCTCGACGGCGATGGCGAGGCCGATTTCTACGAGAGCTTCAACAGCGACATGGAGCTGACGCGGCATTTCCATGAATTCATGCTCGACCTGCAGACCGATCCCCAGGGCAACCTCTACTTCGCCAAGGCGTCGACCCCGGGCCGCGGCGGCCCCAACTTCGACCTGTGGTGCGACGCCAACGGCTGCTACTTCAAGCTTTCACCCGACGGCGCGAAGCTCGAGGTGGTGGCGCGCGGCCTGCGTGCGCCCAACGGCATCGGCGTCGGGCCGCACGGCGAGATGGTTAGCGGTGACAACCAGGGTTCGTGGGTGCCGGTCTGCCCGATCAACCGCATCCGCGCGGGCGGTTTCGTCGGCATCCCCGACGGCGTGCCCGGGCCGGTCAAGCCGACCAGGCGCGATCCGCCCATCGTCTGGATCCCTTATGACATCGACAACAGCAGCGGCGGCCAGGTGTGGGTGCCGGACGGCCGCTGGGGCCCGTTCGCCGGTAGCATGCTGCACCTGTCGTACGGCAAGTGCACGCTGTTCGCCGCCATGACCCAGACGGTCGGCGACGTCATGCAGGGCGCGCTCACGCGCTTCCCGCTGACCTTCGCCAGCGGCATCATGCGCGCGCGCTTCAGCCCGGCCGACGGCCAGCTCTACGTGTGCGGCCTGCGCGGCTGGCAGACCAGCGGCGGGCGCGACGGCTGCCTGCAGCGCGTGCGCTACACCGGCGCACCGGTGCGCATGGCCTGCGCGTGGGTGGCGACGCACGATGGCGTCGAGATCACCTTCACCAGCGCCCTCGACAAGGCCGCCGCCGAAGACGTCGGCAACTACACCGCCGAGCAGTTCAACGTGGTCTGGAGCGCCAACTATGGCTCGCCCGAGGTCTCGGTCGCCGATCCCACGCAGAAGCGCCGCGACCACCTCGAGATCAGCGCGGCCCACCTCAAGGCCGATGGCCGCACCGTGGTCCTGGCCATCCCGGGCATGCGTCCGGTGAACTGCCAGGTGGTGACCTGCAAGATCGCCGCGGCAGACGGCGCGGCGGTGACGGCGACGGTGTACGGGACGATCAACGCGCTGCCGTGATGGCGTGGTCTTGTCGCTGGATGGAGCGGACCGCCCAATCAGCAGAAGGCTTTACCGCAGAGGCGCAGAGGGGCAGACACGAGGCCGCAGAGGACGGCGAGCGGAAATTCGCGCAATGCCGATGGAGGTCGGTTTTCGCAGCGGCGGTCTCATCGCGGAAGCGACAGGGGAAATGACCACTCTGGGGCCCCTTGTTTTCCGCTCTGCGCCCCTGCGATACGTCGGTTCGGTGTCCCGGCTCGCTCGCAGTGGTGGTGGCGATCCGGGTGCGCGGCATATGCTGCCGCCGGACCCGGAGTCATCCCATGCGCGCGCTCCTCTGCCTGCTGATGCTGCTCACCGCCGTCGCGCAGGCGCAAGCGGTTGCCATTGCCGAGGTCGTCATCGACGGTCTGCCGGCCGGCCTGATGGCGGACACCGTCGCTGCCCAGCTCGCCAACGCCAAGGGCGGCGCCTTCGACCGCGCCAAGGAAAAGGCCGATCGCGAACTGATCGTCATGCAGCTGCACGAACTGGGCTACCTCGATCCCGACGTCAAGGCCGCCAACACCTTCGTCACCGGCGGCATGCGCCTGACCTGGGCGGTCAAGCCGCGCAATCTGATCACGCTTGAGACCGTGCAGGTCCCTGGCTTGGGTAAAGACGCCACGCAGGCCCTGCTCGATGAGCTGAAGCTCGACAAAGAGACGCCCTGCACGCGCGCGACCAGCGAGCGCGTCGCCGAAGCCGTGGCGACGCGCCTGGCGGTCAATCCGCTGTTCATCGATGCGGTGTGGAAGATCGGCGGCAGCCGCAAGACCGCGACGCTGGTCCTGACGCACTGAAGCCCTGGGCGGCCTGCTTCGGCAGCCGCCACGGGTGACGGTGGCAATGGTCGGGACGCATCCTAGGGTGACGCGAATCCGGGCCGCGTGGACCGGGATCAACCGCAATCGTGGAGTTCCCATGGGCATCACCGCCACCTGTACCGCCTTCGGTCGCCGGCGCCTCAAGGCCCTGAAGCAGATCAAGTCGCGCGCGGACTGGGAGAAGTTGTGGCCTGCACCCGGCCATGCCTATGCGTTCACCTGGGGCGACTGCTGGAAGGCGGTGACCGAGTTCGGGGTCAGCAATTTCCCGGCCGAGCTCGGCTTCTACCTCGACATCCTCGGCATGAAGGTCAACGCGATGTGGGATGGCCACGCGATGATCATGACACCGGATGGCGAGTTCGCCTTCACCATCTATGCCGCGAAGCGCACAGCGGCCGAGCTGAATCTCCAGTTCATGCTCGGCAACATCGCCGTGGCCGCCGTTGCGCTGAAGCGCCGTGGCGTGCGCTTCGCCCAGGAGCTCAAGGCCGAGTGGGGTGACCAGCACCCGATGCGCACCTGCAAGCTGCGCACGCCGAGCGGGATGATCATCACGCTGTGGGGGATGGTTGAGGTGGGGAAGAAGGCGGCGAAGAAGGCAGCGAAGAAGGCAGCGAAGAAGGTGAAGAAGGTGGCGGCGAAGCCGAAGAGGAAGCCGGTCGTCCGAAGTCGTCGTTGAGGGATGCGGCTGCGGTGGGTCGAAGCACGTGATCGCGTCGCACCATTCAAGCAGTCCCAAACTCTGAGGACGTCGTCGTGAGCGCGGCACAGCGGGCCGCATGGGCGTCTGTACCTGCTGCAACCCGGGTTGCGAGGTCGCGGCCCATCCCCTGATGGTCTGCGCAAACTCGCTACTCAAACGTTTGCGCAAATATTTTCCGTGAACGTCCGCAGGTGGAACGGGTACCTTGTCCAGCGCGACAGCGAACCAGGCACACAGCTGCCGTCAGCCTCGTTTCTCGCGCCTCCCCGCCCCCCGGAGTCCCCCATGCTGCCCCTCCTCCTGGTCGCCTGCCTCACCGCCCCCGCCGCCATCACCCCCGTGCCGGATGTCGTGCCGGCGGCAGTGGCCGACGTGCAGGAGGCGCAGGTGCCGGATCGCGTGCAGCTCGAGGGCATGGTCGGAACGCGCATCGTGGCGAGCACCGTCAACCGCCTGCTCGAGATCGACGTCGACCGCCTGCTCGAGGGCTACCGCAAGCGGCCCGGTCGGCAGACCTGGGATGGCGAGCACGTCGGCAAGTGGCTGCACGCCGCGAGCCTGGCCTGGGCGAACAGCGGCGACGAGCGGCTGCACGCCAAGATCGCCAAGGCGGTCGCCGAACTCGTCGCCTGCCAGCAGGAGGACGGCTACCTCGGCACCTACCTGCCGGCGCAGCGCTGGACGGAGTGGGACGTGTGGGCGCACAAGTACAACCTCATCGGCCTGGTCTCGTGGATGCGCCTGAGCGGCGACCGCAGCGCGCTGCCCTGCTGCCGCGCCATGGCCGATCTGCTGTGCCGCGAATTCGGTGACGGCAAGCGCGACCTGAACAAGGCCGGCGCGCACCAGGGCATGGCGCCGGGCAGCGTGCTCGAGCCGATGGTGTGGATGTACCGCTTCACTGGGGAGACGCGCTATCGCGACTTCTGCAGCTACATCCTGCGCAACTGGGAGACCCCCACGGGACCGCACATCGTCTCGCGCCTGGTCGCCGGGCTCGGCGTCGACAAGGTCGGCAACGCCAAGGCCTACGAGATGATGTCGTGCATCAACGGCATGCTCGAGTGGTACCGCGTCAGCGGCGATAAGGATCTGCTGACGGCGGGCGAGAACGCCTGGACGGACATCACCGCCAAGCGCCGCTACATCACCGGCACGGCGAGCTGGAAGGAGCACTTCCACGACGATTTCAACCTGCCCAACACCAGCGACGTCGGCGAGACCTGCGTCACCGTCACCTGGTTGCAGTTCAACGCCCACCTGCTGCGCCTCACCGGCAAGGCGCGTTACGCCGACGAGCTCGAGCGCATCGTCTACAACCAGCTGCCCGGCGCGCAGCAGCCCGACGGCCGCGCCTGGGGCTATTACGTGCAGATGGAGGGCCTCAAGCCCTACACCTCGACCCTCGACGGCCAGTGCTGTCTGTCGAGCGGACCGCGCGGCTTCGCGCTGATCCCGACCTTCGCCATCACTGCCGACGCGGAGGGTGTGGTGGTGAATCTCGAGGACGCGGGCAAGGCGTCCCTGCGCCTGCACGACGGCACTGCGGTGGGCGTGACCATCGCCACCGCCTACCCCGCCGAGCCGACCGTCGACATCGCGGTGGCGCCTGAGCATCCCGAGGCGTTCACCGTACGCCTGCGCATCCCCGCGTGGTGCAGCACGGCGACCCTCAGTCTCGCCGGCGCGGCCCTGCCGGTGGCGGCCGGTCCCGATGGCTACGTCGCCGTGCACCGCACCTGGACGGGCGCCGAGCACCTGCTGCTGACCCTGCCGCCGACGCCGCGCGTGGTCGGTGGC
>JACDGQ010000264.1 GCA_013821615.1 Planctomycetota bacterium | reverse complement strand
CGCGTCGGACACGCGCAGGATCGGCGGGTCGTCGCAGACCAGGCGCGGGGGGAGCCACGACGACAGCAGCGGCCCGGCGACCAGCACGCGCGGCGCGCATGGCGAGGCCGCGGCGTGTGCGCGCACCTCGAGGTTCCAGAACGGACCGCCGACGTCCTGCACGGTGGTGATGCCGCAGCGCAGGTAGCGGCGCAGGGTCTTATCCCATCCGGCACGCAGGCGGCGCTGCTCCTCGGGATAGGGGCGCACGGCGGTGAGGTCGAGGCCGTCGGGCCGGGTGTAGAGGCCGCCCGACTGCCCGAAGTGGATGTGCGCGTCGATCAGTCCGGGGACGATCCAGGTGCCGGGCACCTCCAGGACGCGCACGCCGTCGTGCGGCACCAGATCGGGCCCGAGCGCCGCGATGCGGTCGCCCAGCACCAGGACGTCGCAGGGGAAGAGCCAGGTGCCGGCGCCCTCGTCGTAGACCCGCGCACCGCGCAGCAGCAGGTCGGACGCAGGCAGGGCAGGAACGCCGGCGGCCAGGATCCAAGCACACGCCCACATCAGGAAAAGAGGACGGGGCATACCCTCACGGTAGGCGGAATGGTGCGCGGGCCAAGCGCTTGAAGGATGCCTGCAGATCCCTGCCGAGAGTCCCCCCCTCAGCGCCTGAATCGCGCCTGGGGGTCGCCACCAGTGCGCCCGCTGCCCGATCCGGCGGCCTCTCAGGGCCCTTGCACTGTCTACTCGCGAGGCATTGCCGATCAGCATCATCGCTTTCCAGTACGACCAGCCCCGACCGGCAGCCATGACCTCCACTCACGCCATCGACGCAGCCGCCGAATCGACGTCCACCACTGGTGACCCCCTGCGCCTGGGCGGCGGCGAACTCAAAGCGCTGCTCACGCGCCGCGACGGGCCGGCGTGGTGGCGCCTGGCCGGGCACGTGGCGCTGATGGCGGCGGCCGGCTGGTTGTGGCTGGCGCACTGGTATCCGCTGCCCGGGATGGCGCCGCTGTCCCTGTGGATCGCGCTGCCGGCGCTGGTGCTCTACGGACTGTGCCTGGCGACGATGTTCGCGCCGATGCACGAGTGCGTGCATCGCACCGCGTTCAAAACCAACGCGCTCAACGATGCGGTGGGCTGGTGCGCCGGCCTGCTGTCCTTCTACAACAGTACCTTCTACCGCCACTACCATGGCTGGCACCACCGCTTCACCCAGCAGCCGGGCAAGGACCCGGAGCTGGACGATCCCAAGCCCCGCTCGCGCGCCGGCTGGATCATCGAGATCGCCGGGCTGACCTGGTGGTATGGCAAGGTGCGCGGTCACCTCGCCCTGGCCTTCTTCGGTCACGCGCAGAAGAAACCGTACATCCCGGCGGCCGCGCGCGCCGAGGTGGTGCGTTCGGAGCGCCTGCAGGTCGCGGTCTATGCGGTCGCCATCGTCGCCAGCCTCCTGACCGGCTCGTGGTGGTTCGTGCTCGGCTGGGTGCTGCCGCTCGCCGTTGGCGAACCCTTCCTGCGCGTCTTCACGCTCTCCGAGCACACCGGCACGGCCGAGGGCCCCGACCGCTACGCCAACACGCGCACCACCTACACCAACGCGCTGATCGACTACCTGATGTGGGAGATGCCCTACCACGCCGAGCACCACCGCTTCCCCGCGCTGCCCTTCCACGCATTGGCCCGCATGCACGTGCACCTCGAGCCGCATCTCGCGTACCTCGCCCGCGACGGCTACCTCGGGGTCCAGCGCCAGCTGCTGCGCGCGCTCGGGGCGGGCCCAGGGTGAGTCCACGCACCGGGGTCTTCCCGCTCGGCGATGTGACGCTGCTCTCCGGCCAGGTGCTGCCGGCGGCGCAGCTGAGCTGGAAGAGTTTCGGCGAGCTCGATGCGGACCGCGGCAACGCCATCCTCTACCCGACCTCGTACGGCGCCCAGCACACCGATGTGGAGTGGCTGGTGAAGGCCGACGGCATCCTCGATCCGCGGCGCTGGTTCGTGGTCATCGTCGACATGTTCGGCAATGGGCTGTCGACCTCGCCCAGCCACCTCGCCGACCCGGCGCCGGCCTTCACCATCAGCCACGCGGACAGCGTGCGCGCGCAGGAACGCCTGCTGCGCGAGCACTTCGGCATCGAGCGCCTGGCCCTGGTCTACGGCTGGTCGATGGGCGCCCAGCAGGCCTACCACTGGGGCGCGCTGTTCCCGGGGCGCGTCGCGCGCATCGCCGCGCTGTGCGGCACGGCGCGCACCAGCGAGCACAACCGCCTGTTCCTGATGTCGCTCGAGGCGGCGCTGCTCGCCGACCCGGCTTGGGATGGGACGCGCTTCACCGCGATTCCGGAGCGCGGCTTCCGCGCCTTCGCGCGCATCTACGCCTCGTGGGCCGCCTCGCAGGAGTTCTACCGCCGCCAGGAATACCGCCGCCAGGGCTACGCCGACCTCGAGGACTACCTGGCGCGCGCGTGGGAGCCGTTCTATCGGCGCCGCGACGCGCTCGACCACCTCGGCATGCTGCGCACCTGGATGCGCGCCGACATCGGCGCCAACGAGGTCTACGGCGGCGACACCCGCCGCGCCCTGCAGGCGATCACCGCGCGCACCCTGGTGATGCCGTCCACCAGCGACCTGTACTTCACCGTCGCCGACTGCGCGGCGGAGGCGGCGCTGATCCCGGGCGCGCGCCTGCGCCCGCTGCACTCGTGGCGGGGCCACCGCGCCGGCAACCCCGTGCTCGATCCCGTCGACACGCTGGCCATCCGCGACGCGGTGGCCGATCTCCTCACCGCCTGAGCCGGAGCCCCGCATGCCGTTCTCCTTCGCCGACTACGCCCGCGAGCGCGGCGTGCGCTTCTTCCTGGTCTCGTACACCGATCTCGCCGGCGTGCAGCGCGCCAAGCTGGTGCCGCGCGCGGCGATGGACGCGATGGCGGTCTCCGGCGCCGGCTTCGCCGGCTTCGCCACCTGGCTGGACATGACTCCGGCCGATCCCGACATGTTCGCCATCCCCGATCCCGCCAGCCTGATCCAGCTGCCGTGGAACAGCGAGGTCGCGTGGGTGGCTGCCGACCTGGTGATGAGCGGCCTGCCGCTCGAGCAGGCGCCGCGCACCGTGCTCAAGCGCCAGCTGGCGCTCGCCGCGAGCCGCGGCTTCAGCGTGCGCACCGGCGTGGAATGCGAGTTCTTCCTGCTCGACGCCGCCGCCAGCGGCGCCGGCGACGTGCGCGACCAGCAGGCCAAGCCATGCTACGACCAGGCCGCGGTGATGCGCAACTTCCAGCTCATCGCGCGCCTGAGCGACGCCATGGAGTCGCTCGGCTGGGGCCCTTACCAAAGCGACCACGAGGACGCCAACGGCCAGTTCGAGATGAACTGGCACTACGCCGACGCGCTGGTCACCGCCGACCGCCATTCGTTCTTCAAGTACATGGCCAAGACCCTCGCCGAGCAGGCCGGCCTGCGCGCGACCTTCATGCCCAAGCCCTTCGCGCACAAGTCCGGCAACGGCTGCCACGTGCACCTCTCGCTGTGGGATCTGGCCGGCGCCAACCTCATGCATCATCCGCAGGGGCCGCTCGGCCTGTCGCCCACCGCCTACCACGCCATCGGCGGGCTGCTGCACCACGCGCTGGCGCTGTGCGCGCTGACCAACCCCACGGTGAACTCCTTCAAACGCCTCAACGCGCCGATGACCACCTCGGGCGCGACGTGGTCACCGAATGCAGTCAGCTTCACCGGCAACAACCGCACGCACATGATCCGCATCCCCGATGTCGACCGCTTCGAACTGCGCCTCGGCGACGGCGCCGCCAATCCCTACCTGCTGCAGGCCGGCATCATCGCGGCGGTGCTCGACGGTATTGCGCAGCGCCGTGATCCGGGGCCGCGGCACGACAACAACATGTACACCCAGCCATTGCCTGAAGGGGCGTGCAAGCGGCTGCCGGCGAACCTGCTCGATGCGATGCGCGAGTTGCGCGCGAACGCGGAGTTCAGCGCCGCGCTGGGCCAGGATTTCGTGCGCAGCTACTTGGCGATCAAGATGATCGAGTGGAACACGAATGCGGCGCACATCTCGGCGTATGAATTGACGTCGACGCTGGATTGCTGAGCGGAGGTCGGCATCCGACATTGCTGGCGCCTGGCATGTGCAGCAGTGAGCGCGCAGAGGCGTGCGGAAGAAACCTGCCCAGTGCGTGAGCCCGGGGCAAACCGCACGCGTGGGGATCCACCGCATGGGAATGTCGGCATGGACCAGAGGTCGACCGCGGTGAGCGCAGACCGCCGACCAGTGCGGGCCACATCATCCGCATCACGCTCAAGAGCCGTGGTCGATCAGCGTAGCTAAAGAAATAACCCCTTGTTTTACAAGGGGTTATGATCTCAAATATATGCCCAAGACAGGACTCGAACCTGTGACCTCCGCTTTACGAAAGCATTGCTCTACCACTGAGCTACTCGGGCGTGAGGCCGGAAGTTAGCGGCCTCGTCAAGACCCGCAAGGGCGCGCGCCTGCGCTCAGACCCCGACCTCGACGGTGCCGTCCGTGACCCGCACGGGCCAAGTCGCGACCTTGTACCCATTGGAGCCGCGCACCACCTCGCCGCTGGCCAGGCTGAAGGTCCAGCCGTGGCCGATGCACATCACCGTGCCGTCGGCGACCGGGCCGCGCACCAGGCTGACGCCGGCGTGCGGGCAGATGTCCTTGAGCGCGTACCAGGCGCCGGCGTGGTGGTAGACGCCGATGCGGCGCGCGCCGACCGTTACCAGCTTGCCGCCATCGGCCGGCCACTCCGCGGCTTGGCCCACCGGGGTCCAGCGCAGGTCGTCCGGCTGGTTCATCGGACGGTCGCGAGCAGGGGCAAACACAGGTCCTGGGTCATGGCAGCGGCCCGGCGCGCGGCGGCACCGCGCCTGGCGGCACCACCTCATCGCGCGCGTCCGCCGCGGCGTTGCGCAGGCAGGTGTGGTGGTGCAGGTCGAGCGGACCGCTGGAATCGCTGCGCGTGTGCGTGCCGACGCTGGCGGTGCGCAGCTCGGCGCCAGCGGCGACGAGGCTGGCGACGGTCAGCTGGTTCTGCAGCTCCCAGCCATTGCGCTCGCGGAACTCGCCGCGCGCCTGGTGGCGCGACCAGAACTGCAGGGTGCGGCGCGCGGTGGCGAGCTCGTTGCCGGTGCGCTCGATGCCGACGTGGCGCCACATCAGCGAGCGCAGCGAGCGCACCAGGTCGGGCACGTCGAGCG
>JACDGQ010000263.1 GCA_013821615.1 Planctomycetota bacterium | reverse complement strand
GCGCAGCACGCTGCTCTCGCCGGTGGCGCCCGGCAGGTCTGCCGCAGCGCGCGCCAAGGCCGCCGCGCCGAGCACGTCGACGCTGATCAGGCGCGGCCTGCGGGTGATGGTGCAGGTGCCGGTGACCAGCAACTGCCCCTTGCCCGCGGCCGCGCCCACCGCCATGCGCACCATGGCCGCTTCGAGGGTCACCGGCGCCATGCCGCTGAGCGCCTGCACCGACAGCGGCGCCAGGATGGCGATGAGCGCAGGATCGCCGCTGAGCTCGGCCACGTCCGCCAGGGTGGCCGAGGTCGCGGCCAGCGTCACCGCCGGGCGCAGGCGCGCACGCACCTCACCCGCACCCGCGGGCATGGCGAGCAGAGCGAGCAGCGCGAAGACGGCCGCGACGCGCAGCATGGCTCAGCGCACGAGTTCGTTGGCGGTCTGCAGCATCTGGTCGGAGGTCTTGATGCTCTTCGAGTTCATCTCGAAGGCGCGCTGGGCGACGATCATGTTGACCAGCTCGGTGACCACCTCGACGTTGGAGTTCTCGAGCGAGCCGCCGACGACGGTGCCGAAGCCGATCTTGCCCGGATTGCCGGTCTCGGGCGAGCCCGAGGCCGCAGATTCCTGGAAGAGATTGCGACCGATCGAGATCAGGCCCGGCGGGTTGAGGAACTTGGCGAGCGTGACCTGGCCGATGACCTGCGGCGTGACGCTGCCGGGCAGCAGCGCGGTGATCTCGCCGAGCGTGGTGACGCTGACGTTGGTCGCCTGCTGCGGGATGATGATGCTGGGATTGATGAAAAAACCGTCTGGTGTGACCAGGCGACCGTCGGCATCGGGGCGGAAATCACCCGCCCGCGAGTAGGAGCTGGTGCCATCGGGCATGGTGACCTGGAAGAAGCCCTCGCCCGCGACCGCCATGTCGGTCGACACGCCGGTGCGCGCGATGGTGCCGGCGGAGAAGATGCGCGGCGTCGAGCTCAGCTTCACGCCGGTGCCGATCTGCGTGCCGGTGGGGTTGCGGCCGAGGTCGCCGGCGCGCTGGCCGGGCGACTCGGCGATGTCGTAGAAGAGGTCCTGGAAGTTGGTGCGCTGCTTCTTGAACCCGGTGGTGTTGACGTTGGCGATGTTGTTGGCGATGACGTCGACATTGGTCTGCTGGGCGACCATGCCGCTGGCGCCGGTCCAGAGTGAGCGTGGCATGTGGGGATCCTCGTTTCGTCAGGGTTCAGGCGGGGCCGCGGAGCAGGTCGCTGAGATTGCCACCGAGATTCGCCTGCTCGCGCAGCGCGCGCTGCGCGGCGTCATAGCGGCGCTGCACCGCGATCATGTCCACCATCTCGTGGATCGGATCGATATTGGCGCGCTCGAGCTGGCCCTGGCGCACCTCGTAGGTCGCGGAATCGGTCTGGGCCTGGTCGCCAGGCGCGAAATACTGGCCATTCTCGGCGCGCATGCGCTCCGGATGTTCGACCGTGACGATGCGCAACTGGTCGAGGATGACCTGTTCGACCTTGCCGCCGTCGCCGCCGCCGACCTCGATCGAGACCCGGCCGGTGTGGTCGACGATCACCTTGTTGGCGTTCTTGGGGATGACGATCGGACCGCCCTGCCCCTCGACCGGCCAGCCCTGCGGCGTCACCAGCTTGCCTTCGGGGTCGACTGTGAAGTGCGCGGCACGCGTCAGCAGATCCTTGCCCTCGGCGGCCCGGACGCGGTAGAAGGCGTCGCCGTGCAGCGCGAGGTCGAGCGGCGCGCCGGTCGGATCGGTCTGCCCGTCGTTGAAATGGTAGAAGCCACCAGCATCGAGCACGCCCGCGCCGCCGTCACCGTCCAGGCCACCGCTGCGACCCTGGTGCTTGAGCACCTCCGCGAAGGAGGTGCGCACCGCGGTCTGGCGCCGATAGCCGTCGGTCTGGCTGTTGGCCAGGTTGCGGGCGATCAGATCCTGCGTGCGGGTTTCGACGACCATGGCGCTGGCAGCGGCGTAGATCCCCTTCGGCATGGCGTCTCCGGTGACTGGGGCGTGCAGAAACTGCACACCAGGGCGCGGGGAGGAGGTCCCCGGGCAGGGTTCGCACATGCGATGCCAAGTGTAGGCGCGGTGGGCGGATCCACGGGCCGCGGCGGCGCGGCAGCAGCGCCCCTGAGCCCGCAAATACCTACAGCAGCACGCCTTGGCTATCGGACGGCGCGCTGGGGAGACGATTCCGCCGATAACGGCCAACGTGGCGCTCAGCTGCATGAGCGCGATGGGCACCCGCGCCGAGCCGGTGTCTGGTGGAACCCCGGGCACCACGCTCTGCGACACGTCGTCTCCGCCGGCCACCGGCGGCCGTTCCGTTCCGCCATGGACCACCAGGATGATCCTATGGCCACCACGATCGCCCCCGTTCCCGCGGTCATCTTCGCCAACCGCTATCAGGGTTCGCGCAACGTGGTCATGCATGACCACGCCGGCATCGAGCTGGTCCTGGTGTTGCGCGGGCATTGCCGCATCCACGTCGGCGGGCAGGTGCTCTCGGCGGGCGCGGGCGAGCTGTTCGTGCTGCCTGCGCGGGTGCCGCACGACCAGCAGAACCATGGCGAGGTCGAGACGCTGTATGTGGAATTCACCGCGCCGCCCCGCCACTTCAGCGAACACCCGCGCGTGCTGCCGGTGCCGCTCGGCAGCTGGGCGGCGACCTGGATCAAGCAGCTGGTCGCGCTCGATCGCGAACCCGTCCCACCGCCGGTGCGCAGTGGCCTGGCGCTGGCGCTGATCGCGCATCTCAACCACCTGGAGGAACGCAACGAGATCCACCGCGCCCTGCCGCAGGGCGTGGCCGCCGCGGTGCGGTTGATGGAGGAGGATCTGCGGGCCGGACTCATCGTGGATGACCTCACCCGCGCCTCCGGGCTCAGCGCCAGCCATCTCGCGGCGCTGTTCCGCAGACATCTCGGCTGCGCGCCGATGGCGTGGCTGCAGCAACAGCGTCTGGAGCTGGCCTGCCGGCTGCTGCGCAACGGGTCGCTGTCCGTAGCGGAGGTCGCGGCAGCGTGCGGCTATCCGGACGCGAACTATTTCGCCCGGTTGTTCCGGCAGCGCCATGGCAGCGCGCCGGGGGCGTGGCGCCGGCGCAAGGCATGAAAGCGGGCCGCTGGCCCCGTCGGAAACCACCGGCAGCAGCGTTTCGTGCTAACCGATAAGCGTTTCCTGCGGGAAATCGGAAGTCTTCCGTCACTCCTGCGCAAACGTGTACGTTGGAGGGCGAACCCCCGGGAGACCCCCATGTCCAGCACTCACCTGATCATCGTTTTGACCGGATGGAGCGCGAGCCGCGCGCAGCGATGCCACCGCCCCAGCTGCCTCCCTGCACTCGCCACCGCGCTGGTCCTGCTGCTGTCGTTGCTGGTGGGCGGCGGTGGGTGCAGCGCGGTCGAGCGCATCATCTTCGACTCCGACATGTCGAGCGATCATGACGACGCGGCGGACATCGCCGTGCTCCATGCCCTCGCCGATCTGGACGAGTGCGAGATCCTGGCCTGCATGGCCAGCTCGCAGAACGGCGGGACGGCGGTGGCGTTCAATGCCATCAACACCTACTTCGGCAGGCCGGGCATCCCGTGCGGGCGCCGGCCCGACAGCAGCGGGCCCGGCGCCTATCCCGGCACGCTCATGGCCGAGTTCCCCCATCCGCTGTATGCGACGTGGCAGGACCCGCCGCTGTGCGTGGACCTGTACCGCCAGGTGCTGGCGGCCCAGCCCGACCACAGCGTCTCCATCGTCACCACCGGATACCTGAACAACCTGGAAGCCCTGATGAAGTCCGGCCCGGACCAGTCCAGCCCGCTGGCCGGCATGGATCTGATCCGCCTGAAGGTGAAGCTGCTGTCGTGCGCCGCCGGGTGCTACCCCAAGGGCAACGAGTTCAACCTGCGGGTCGAGCCGGCTGCGGCGTTTTACGTGGTGAACAACTGGCCGACCACCGTCTTCTACGACGGCTACGACGTCGGGCAGGCGATCTATTCCGGCGCCGGGCTTGAACAGACCGGCCGGGAAAACCCCATCCGGCGCGCGTTCGAACTGACCTTCTTCGGCCCCTATCCGACCTGGGGCCAGCTGATGGTCTATTACGCGGTGCGCACGCCTGAGAGCCGCGTCCTGTGGGACTACAACACCACCGGCCGCAACAACGCCGACGCGACCGGCTACAACTGGTGGAGCACTACCAGCGATCCCTCGGACGCGCAGGAGCAGGGCTACATGCTCGAGATCGAGCGCTTCCCCGTGCAGCAGGCGCTCGAGACGCTGGTGATGAACTCCGGTGCGCCCCGCAGCAGGGGCACGGTCAAACCGCCGAACCAGCCGAGCAACCTGCGCGGCACCATCGTCGGTGGCGACCGCATCGACCTGACCTGGACCGACAATTCCTGGAACGAGACCGGCTTCACCATCGAACGCCGCGTGAACGGCGTCTTCACCCCGATCGCCACCGTCGGCGCCGGCGTGACGCGCTATGCGGACACCAGGCTGACCTCGGTGGCGAACCAGAACTACCGGGTGAAGGCCACCAATGCGCTGGGTGCGTCGGATCCGGCGACCGTCGCGGTCTACACCGGCTGGACCGAGTACAACCGGACCAACCCCGCGGACCACACGCCGATCTACCACTATTACCAGAACAACCTGAACTGGATCCGCGGACCCGATGTGTGCGAACACGTGGTGGTGAACAACGATTCCGATCACGGCCAGGATCTGACCATCGACGTGATGGTCGCCGCCCAGGGCGCGTACGGGAAGTTCTACGTCTACTTCTTCTACCAGGACGCGGACAACTGGTACCGGCTCAGCGCCGGCTCGCAGGGTGAAGGCCCGCAGAACAACGTCAGCCGCTTCGAGAAGTGCGTGGGCGGCACGATCAGCCCGATCGGCGCGCCGGGCACCGGCGTGAACCTGGGCAATGGCTGCCACCTGATCACCTGGCGCATCACCGCGTCGCGCTCCGGCGCGTTGACCTTCGCCAACAACAACAATCCCACCGGCAACGCCAGTGGGCCGCTGCATGCGGTGCTGAACGTCCAGGACACCTTCAGCTTCAGCGGCGGCCGCATCGCGCTCGGCACCAACATCGGGCAGCCGGTGTGGGACGATTTCAGCTTCACGTCCTCCAGCGGCGCCAACCTCGCCCCGGTGGCACCGGCGATCACCGGCCAGCCGGCGGACGTCACGCTGGCGGCCGGCCAGACGGCGACGTTCACC
>JACDGQ010000262.1 GCA_013821615.1 Planctomycetota bacterium | reverse complement strand
GCCTTGCGCAGCGTCTCCTCGTACTCGCTCGCGGGCACGCTGTCCGCAACCACGCCGGCGCCGGCCTGGACGTGGACTTCGCCGTTGGCGATGATCGCGGTGCGCAGGGCGATGCAGGTGTCGAGGTTGCCGCGGAAGTCGAGGTAGCCGACGGCGCCCGCGTAGGGGCCGCGCTTCACCGGTTCGAGCTGGTCGATGATCTGCATCGCGCGCACCTTCGGCGCGCCGCTGACGGTGCCCGCGGGGTGGCAGCAGCGCAGCGCGTCGAGCGCGTCGAGATCGTCGCGCAGTTCGCCCTCGACGTGGCTGACGATGTGCTGGACGTGGCTGTAGCGCTCGATGACCATCTTCTCGGTCAGATGCACTGTACCGGGCTTGCACACCCGCCCGACGTCGTTGCGGCCGAGGTCGATGAGCATGGTGTGCTCGGCGACCTCCTTGGGATCGGCAAGCAGCGCCGCGGCGAGGCGCTCGTCTTCCTCCGGGGTCTGGCCGCGCAGCGCGGTGCCGGCGATCGGGCGCACTGCGACGCGGCCGTTGTCGACGCGCACCAGCAGCTCGGGACTGGCGCCGACCAGCGCGGCCGGACCGTGCTTGAGGAAGAACAGATATGGGCTGGGATTCAGGCTGCGCAGGCTGCGGTAGATCTGGAAGGGCGTGACCGCGCACGGCGCCGACAGGCGCTGGCTGAGCACCACCTGGAAGGCGTCGCCCGCCTTCACGAACTCCTGGATGCGCCCCACCGCCGTCTCGAAGTCGGCCTGGCTGGTGTGCGCGCGATAGACCGGGTCGCTGCCCGGCACCGGCTCGACCAGGCGCATCGCCGCGGGCTTCTCGAGGCGCACCTGCATGGCGTCGAGCTCGCGCTCCGCCGCGGCGTAGGCGTCCGCGACCGTGGCGCCGCCGCTGAGATCGAGATGCGTGATCAGCAGCAGGTGGTTGTAGCTGTGGTCGAAGACCAGCACGGTGTCGTAGCGGCACAGGTGCAGGTCGGGCAGACCGAGCAGGTCGGGTGGGCAGTGCGGCAACGGCTCGCTGCTGCGCACCGTGTCGTACGACCAGTAGCCGACCAGCCCGCCCGAGAAGCGCGGCAGTCCCGGCAGGTGCGGGCTCTTCAGCTTGGCCGCATAGGCGCGCACCGCCGCGTGCGGGTCGCCGGCCAGCACCTCGGTGGAGCCGTCCTGGCGATGCAGAACGACCTGCTTCAGGTCGCCCACCAGGCGCGCCCGCGGCCGGCAGCCCAGCATGCTGTAGCGCGCGACCCGCTCGCCGCCCACCACGCTCTCGAAGAGGAAGGCGTAGGGTTCATCCTGGAGCCTCGCCAGCGCGCCCACCGGGGTGAGGTCGTCCGCGACCAGGCGGCGCACCACCGGGATGAGGGTGAAGCCCTGGTCGGCGAAGGTCTGGCAGGCGGTGCGGTCGGGGGTCATGGCGGCAGCAAGGGGAGGGCGGGGAAGGGCGAAAGGGCAGAAGGGCAGGAGACCAGAAGGGGGCAGTGAGGTGGGGAGGCAGGGAAGGAGCTCAGAAGGGCACGAGACGATAGTCCGCGCCGATGGCAGCGGCGTGCAGCAGCGGTGCTATGGCTGGTGGAGCCACGTTAGCGGCAGTTGTCGAAAGTCGAACCCTGACCGCGCGGCGGAACTCCGGATGGGACAGGCGAATCCCGAGAATTGCCCGGAGGCAGCAGATAGCCCACCGGAACCCGTGGCCCCCCTTACCGGAGTGTCAGGAAAAAAGACAATTGAATCAGTTTGCCTGCTTTCCATCATCCCCGCCTGATCAGCGGAGCAGCTGGCGGACGGCGGGGTCATCCCCATCCCACACGCCGTACGTTTCGCCTGCCTCGACTGTCAGCCCTGTGTGGGGGTTGATGGTGCCGCTGGAAACGCTTCACCCCCTTAGGAGGGTTTCACGTGAATCTTCGTCACCTCGTGCCCGTCATGGGCGTCCTCGCCATCACCGCCGGTTCCAGCGTCTTCGCCGAAGACAAGGGCCCGAGCGTCTCCTTCAACGGCTGGTCGGACAACTTCCTCTACGTCGACAGCACCAACGCCGATAACAACCCAGCCACGGCCAAGAACGAGAAGAGCCTCGGCATCGGCTTCGCCAGCACCGAGAGCCTGAAGGTCAACGCCAAGATCGTCGACGGCGTCACCGCCAAGATCAACCTCTTCATCATCCCCGGCACGAACGTCATCAATGTTCGCGAAGGCTACATGTCCTGGGCGCTCAACAGCGACTGGACCTGGAGCGCCGGCAAGTACATCGACCACATCGGCTGGCTCAGCCCCGAGCCGACCGGCCTGTACACCCCGAACGCCAGCCTGATCGGCTACTTGGGCATCTACGGCAACGACGTCATCGGCACCAACATCGCCTACGCGTCCAAGGAATCGCCCATCAGCGGCTCGTTCCACCTGACCAACGGCTACTTCGATGCCGCCGACGCGATCTCGCAGGGCGCGCCGACCCCCGGCCGCTCGACCCACCGTGAGAATGCCGATCTGGGCTACGGCCTCGACCTGACCTACGCCTTCCCGAAGGACCTGGGCAACATCGACTTCGACTTCGCCTACGATCCGCACGGCGGCGATCCCGGCCTGTACCGCGTCTCCAACGGCCTGGGCGGCGCTCCGGCTGCGACCGTCGGCAATGGCGAGCTGGGCGGCGATGCCCTGCTGCTCGGCCTGAACGCGACCCTCAAGCCCGCTGAGGGCTGGCTGATCGGTGCGGAAATCATGTACTTCACCATTGGCGATCGCAAGGACGTCAACAAGGCCACGGTCAACGATACGGGCGCCAAGCGTACCCAGGGCATGCTCCTGGCGAACTACGCGCTGCCGAAGGGCACCGTGTCGATCCCGGTCTCGATCACTGGGATGTTCCAGTACATCACGGCCGAGAGCGATGTCGCCAACTCGCCCAAGCCCAAGGCCACCGAGTTCGCGGTCGCCGTCCTGACGAACCCGCTCCAGTCGGCGAACTTCGGCCTCAATGGCGAACTCGCCTTCACGTCGTTCGACAGCGATGCCCCCGGCGTCAAGAAGGTCAACGATGTGACCTTCTCGGTCGAGGCGCTCGTCGCGTTCTGATTCCGAACTCCGACGGCTTCGGCCGTTTGATTCCTGCAACCCCCGGTGGAGACACCGGGGGTTGTTGTTTTTAGGCGTGTCGGTGCGCACATCGGTGTGGTTCATCCCACATGCGCGACTACGACAATGAAGAATTGGCGTGCGGAGAAGTGGCCACTCGCCCGCTGCACTGCTCAGCAATAAGCGCATCATTCGCTCTCTATTTGACCATGGGGATGCGACCAGCCCACTGGTAGTGCTGCGCCAGTGTGCACATCCGGCCATTTCCCCTCGGCACCATAGTTGCACTGCAGCCGCGGATCCTGGGCGCATCTCCCGATGGGGATGGCGGCCTCCAGCCCCCGCGGACGGGGCCGAGCGCCTGCTCGGGACCAGACACAACCCGTGGTGGCTCCTCGCGCCGCCCGCCTGCCGGAGAATACCTGATGAACAGTCCAACCCCCTCACGCCGCAGCCTGTTGAAAGTCCTCGCCATCGGCGCGGTGGCGAGCCTCGGCTTCGCGCCCGCCCTGAACGCTGCGGACACCGTCAAGATCGGCGTCCTGCACTCGCTCAGCGGCACCATGGCCATTTCCGAGATCTCGTGCAAAGACGGCACCCTGCTCGCCGTCGACGAGATCAACGCCAAGGGCGGCGTGCTCGGCAAGATGATCACCCCGGTGGTGGTCGACCCCGCGTCGAACTGGGACCTGTTCGCCGAAAAGGCCAAGCAGCTGGTCACCCAGGACAAGGTCGCCGTGACCTTCGGCTGCTGGACCTCGGTGAGCCGCAAGTCGGTGCTGCCGGTCTACGAGTCGAACAACGCCCTGCTCTTCTACCCCGTGCAGTACGAGGGCGAGGAACAGTCGCTGAACGTCTTCTACACCGCCGCCTCGCCCAACGAGCAGCTGGTGCCCGCGGCCGAGTACCTGCTTTCGGAAGAGGGCGGCGCATACAAGAAGTTCTACCTGCTCGGCACCGACTACGTCTTCCCGCGCACCGCGAACAAGGTGCTCAAGGCCTTCCTCAAGGCCAAGGGCGTGCCCGATGAGAACGTGGTCGAGGAGTACACCCCGTTCCACCACCAGGACTACCAGACCATCGTCGGCAAGATCAAGGAGCTGGCCAAGGGCGGCAAGGCGTGCGTCCTGTCGACCATCAACGGCGACTCGAATGTGCCCTTCTACAAGGAATTCGCCAACCAGGGCCTGACCGCGGCCGATTGCCCGATCATGGCCTTCTCGGTCGCCGAGGACGAGCTGCGCGCCATGGACGTCCCGCCGCTGGTCGGCCACCTGGCCGCCTGGAACTACTACATGAACATCGACACCCCGGCGAACAAGAAGTTCATCGCGGCGTTCAAGAAGAAGTACGGCGCCGACCGCGTGGTCGATGATCCCATCGAGGCCGCCTACTACGGCGTCTACGTGTGGGCCGCGGCCTGCGAGAAGGCCAAGAGCTTCGAGGTCGACAAGGTGCGCGCCGCGGTCTACGGCCTCGAGTTCGACGCGCCGGGCGGCAAGAAGAAGATGGACGAGAAGAACCAGCACACCTGGAAGCCCGTCATCATCGGCGAGATCCTCAAGGACGGCCAGTTCAAGACGGTGTGGCAGTCCAAGGGCCTGGTCCAACCGGACAGCTACAGCGCCTACCTGTGGCCCGACGCCAGCAAGATCCCCAAGCCCACCGGTGGCCCCAAGTAATCCCTTCGTGGCGGGAGCCGGCCCATCGGTGTGGGATGGGCCGGTTTCCTTCACGTCTGTTTCCGCATCCAAGCCGCCCGGCGCGCATGCCGGGCGGTGATCCCCCCGACGACGGCTTGGAACCGCGTCGGGTGTGATCGCTTGGTATGGGAATTTCTCGCTTCTCGCTTCTCGCTTCTCGCTTCTCGCTTCTCGCTTCTCGCTTCTCGCTTCTCGCTTCTCGCTTCTCGCTTCTCGCTTCTCGCTGATCAGCGCGCGCCAACCGTATGCGGAGTCAAGCCCAAATGCGCAGCCGTCCCGTGCACAGCCAGCGTCCAATCACACGTCGCGCGGCTTGTACGCGCTTCCCGTTGCCGGCGACCAGCCGTCAGCGCGTCGTGAAACGGATCCTGCGCCGCCGCCCCGGACCACGCCGCCCCCGCGAGTGATCGCATCCCTGATCGTCGCGCCCGCTCACCTCTGAGCCGCCCGCTGCGCCCCCCGCGCAC
>JACDGQ010000261.1 GCA_013821615.1 Planctomycetota bacterium | reverse complement strand
GGGATCGCCGAGCTGTACCCGGCCTGGAGGCTACCAGCCGAGTACAACTCGGCGATCCCAGGGAACCCGCTCCCTCAGTTCTCCATCACCTTCAACGTCCCCTGCCACGCCTCCTTGAGGCCGGCCAGGTCCGCAGTCAGACTGGACCCCAACCCGCTGATCGTCAGCACCGGCTCGGCGGTCACCATACCGACCACCGCGTGCGGCACCGCCGCGAGCAGGGCCTTGGCTTCGGCGACGCGCGCCGCGGGGACGGTGATGACGATGCGGCTCTGGCTCTCGCTGAAGAGCAGGCGGTCGAGCGCGGTGATGCCCTCGTGCGGCACCAGGCCGGCGTCGATGGTCATGCCCAGGCCGCCGGCGAAGGCCATCTCGGCCAGGGTCGTGGCCAGGCCGCCATCGGAGACGTCGTGCGCGGCGTTGACCAGGCCGGCCGCGGTGCAGGCCGCGACCGCGTGCAGCACCGGCCGCGACAGCGCGCGGTCAACCTTGGGCACGATGCCGCCGGTGGCCTTGGGCAGTCCCAGGTCGGCGCTGAGCAGCGCCAGGTATTCGCTGCCGCCGAGTTCATTGCGCGTCAGGCCGACGGCGATCACCACGTCGCCAGCCTGCTTGACGTCCATGGTGATGGAGCGGCGCACGTCTTCGACCACGGTCATGGCGGTGATCAGCAGGGTGTGCGGGATGCGGATGGTCTTGCCGTGGTAGGTGAACTCGTTCGACAGGCTGTCCTTGCCCGAGATGAACGGCGTGCCGTAGTACATCGCGAAATCGTAGCAGGCCTGGCAGGCGCGCACCAGCGCGCCGAAGACCTGCGGATCGGTGCACTTCGCCCAGCTGAAATTGTCGAGGATAGCGACGCGCTCGAGCTGGGCGCCGACGCACACCAGATTGCGCAGCGCCTCCTCGATGCCGGCGGCGGCCGCGTGGTAGGCGTCCCAGTCGCTGAAGTTGGTGTTGAGCCCGCACGCCACCGCCACGCCGCGGTCGCGGCCGGGCTCGGGGGCGATCACCGCGGCGTCGCTCGGGCCGTCGTGCATCACGCCGACCAGCGGCTTGACGATCGAGCCGGCCTGGACCTCGTGGTCGTATTGGCGGATCACCCATTCCTTGCTCGCCACGTTGGGCCGGGCAAGGACCCGGCGCAGGGCCTCGGCGAGATCGTCAGGCGCGCTGTAGACCGCGTCGTGCTCGGTCACCGGCGTGAACACCGCCGGCCGCTTGAGGCGCGGCACGCCGTCGTGCAGGAAGTGCATGTCGAGGTCGGCGACCTGTTCGCCATTGAAGCGCAGCTCCAGACGGTTGCTGCCGGTGATCACGCCGATGTCGGTGGCCTCGACGCCTTCGGCGGCGAACACCTGCAGGCACTCCGCGACGCGCGCCGCGGGCACCGTCGCGACCATGCGCTCCTGCGACTCGCTGATCCAGATCTCGGTGTAGCTGAGGCCGTCGTACTTGAGCGGCACGCGCTCGAGGTCGATGCGGCAGCCGTGCTCGGCCGAGATCTCGCCGCAGGCCGAGGACAGGCCGCCGGCGCCGCAGTCGGTGAGCGCGCTGAACAACCCGCGGTCGCGTGCCTGCAGCGTGGTGTCGAGCACCTTCTTCTCTTCGATGGCGTTGCCGATCTGCACGGCGCCGCTCGACACCACCTCGGACTTGTCGTGCAGCTCGGCCGAGCTGAAGGTCGCGCCGTGGATGCCGTCGCGGCCGGTGCGACCGCCGATGACGATGAGGTGGTCGCCGACGCAGGCGGCCTTCTCGATCGCGCCGAGCGGGATCAGGCCGCCGGTGCCGCAGAACACCAGCGGATTGCCGACGTAGCGCGGATCGAAGCGGATCGCGCCGTTGACCGTGGGGATGCCCATGCGGTTGCCATAGTCGCGCACGCCATTCACCACGCCGCGCATCAGGCGGCGCGGGTGGATGGTGCCGGGCGGCAGCTTCGCCGGATCGGCATCGAGTTCACCGAAGCAGAACACGTCGGTGTTGAAGATCGGCTTGGCGCCGACGCCGGTGCCGATGACGTCGCGCACCACCCCGCCCAGGCCGGTGTTGGCGCCGCCGTAGGGCTCGATCGCCGAGGGCCGGTTGTGGGTCTCGACCTTGATGCACACGCCGTAGCGCTCGTCGTAGGCGATGACGCCGGAGTTGTCCTTGAACACCGACAGGCACCACGGCGCCGCCAGGTCCTTGGTCGCCTTGGCGATGGTCTGCTTGAGCAGGTTGTCGATCAGCACCGTGGCCTGCGCGCCATCCACGCCGGTCGGCCCGGTGTATTCGACCAGCCCCTTGAGGGTCTTGTGCACGCAGTGCTCGGACCAGGTCTGGGCGAGGCTCTCGAGTTCGACGTCGGTGGGACGGCGGCCGAGCGCGCGGAAGTGGTCCTGGATGGCTTGCATCTCGTCCAGGGTCAGGCTGAGCGTGCCGGCCTTCGACAGCTCCATCAAGGCGGCCGCGTCGAGGCCGGCGAGGTCGACCTCGGTGCGCGGATGACGTTGGCTGCCGCCCGGGGCGCGCAGGCGGATCGGCTCGGCCGGATCGATGGCGGCCTCCTCGATGGCCTGGTTGGCAAGCGCCTTCCAGGCCAGGATCTCGAGCTCGCCCTTGCCAGCGCCGGCGACCTCGACGCGCGTCCCGACACGCACCAGGGTGAGGACGATGCCGAGGTCGGCGGCACCCTTGACGATCGAGGCCTCGATCGGGTCCATGACGCCGGTCTTGCGTTGGACCTCGATGACATTCCGACCGTCCGCAACCGGCACGCCCAGGCTGGCCTTCTCCAGCACCGGATCGCTGAGCAGGACGTCGCCCAGGCGCTGCGCGGAGACCTCGTCGAGCTCGCCCTGGACCAGGTAGTAGCGGCTGCGCCGCACCTCGCCCAGGTGGCCGAGGCCGAGCAGCTTGGCCTCGTGGGCGAGGTGGTGGTCGGTACCCGGCGCGCTGGCCTGGACGTCGATGCGGAAGGTCGCGGTCATGGTGGCCGGGAGGGTAGGACCAACCCCCCGGGTGGCTAGTGGCGAGTCCTCGGCCGGCGCCAACGACAGCCGGATAGAACGACAGCCGGATAGAACAGGAGAGGCGGAGACGCGGAGGGGAGAGGAGGAGGCGAGACGGTTGGGTGGATGAGCGGTCCGCGTCACTCGTGGGGTCCGGAGCATGCGGACCGGATGATGCGGAGCCTTCGCTCTTCCCCTCCTCCGTTCTCAGCGTCTCCGCGCCTCCTGTTTTATCCTTCTTTTTTCCTGCTTCTGACCTGCTTCTGTCCGATCCCGGTGTCGCGGCTTGGCTCGCCGCCCCCTCCCCCTAGCCTGCGGGCCGCCTCCGGCAGCGCCGCCTTCGCCACCCACACCCACCCCGCGACCTCCCATGCCCGATCCGTTCAAAGCCTACGACATCCGCGGCCTCTACCCCCAGGAGCTGAACGAGGCTCTGGCCTACCAGACCGGCAACGCCACCGCCCAGGTGCTGAAGCTGACCGGCAAGCGCTTCACCGTCGGTCGCGACATGCGCGTGTCGGGGCCGGCGCTCAAGCAGGCCTACATCAAGGGCCTGGTCGATGCGGGCGTACAGGTGGTGGACGTCGGCATGCTCTCGACGCCGGCAGTGACCTTCGCCATGCACCACCTCGGTACCGAGGGCGGGGCGATGATCACGGCCAGCCACAACCCCGCCGCCTACGGTGGCATCAAGATCACCGGTCCCGGCTTCAAGCCGATCGGCGGCGGCACCGGCATGGAAGAGATCGAGGCGATCGCGCGCAGCGCGAAGATCGTGAAGGCCCCCGGCGGCCGCATCGACGAGGCCCTCACCATTGACGCCTACGCCGTCTACCTGGCCAAGCTCTACGCGCCGAAGCGCCCCCTCAAGATCGTGGTCGATGGCGGCAACGGCATCATCGGCACGCTCTTCCAGTTCCTGCTGCCCAAGCTCACCGGCATCACCATCATCCCGCTCAACTTCGATCCGGACGGTCGTTTCCCGGTGCACGAGGCCAACCCGCTGAAGGCCGAGAATCTCAAGGATCTCCAGGACCGGGTGAAGGCCGAGAAGGCCGACTTCGGCGCCGGTTTCGACGGCGATGGCGACCGCTGCGCGCTGGTCGATGAGAACGGAGCGATCGTCACCTGCGACCTGACCACCGCGCTGCTCGCCAAGTACTACCTGGCCAAGGAGCCGGGCGCGACCGTCGCCTACGACCTGCGCAGCTCGAAGGTCGTGCCGGAATTCATCACTGGCCTCGGCGGCAAGCCAGTCGAGACCCGCGTCGGCCACAGCTTCATCAAGGCGACCATGAAGGAGCACCACGCCGCCTTCGCCGGTGAGCTGTCCGGGCACTATTACTTCCGCGACTTCTGGGGCGCGGACTCCGGGCTCTACGCCTTCCTGCTGCTCGCCAACATCATCTCGGAAGCGCCGAACCTGAGCTCGCTGATCAAGCCGCTGGAGAAGTACTTCCACACCGGCGAGATCAACTTCAAGGTTGCCGACGCCAACGCGGTGATGTCCAAGGTGCGCGCCTTCGGCGCCCAGCACGGCGGCAAAGTGGAGGAACTCGACGGCGTGACGGTGCGCTTCAAGGACTGGTGGTTCAACCTGCGCTCGTCCAACACCGAGCCGGTCGTCCGCCTCAACCTCGAAGGCGACAGTGCCGCGCTGCGCGACGCCAAGCTGGCCGAGGTCAAGAAGCTGCTGGCCTGAGGGCTGACGTGGACCGCAGCGGACGCATCTGCGGCGTTCAGCGTTCCGGCGGCGGTGTACCCAAGCTGGCGGTGGCGAGCGCCGAACTGACCACCACCGGCCTGGCCGGCGACGTGCAGTCCAACCGCAAGTACCATGGCGGTCCTGAACGGGCGCTGTGCCTGTTCAGCGCCGAGGTGATCGCGGCGTTGCAGGCGCAAGGCCACCCCATCTCCGCCGGCGCGGCCGGCGAGAACCTCACCATTGCCGGTCTGGAGTGGGTCGCGCTGATGCCGGGGACGACGCTGCGCGTCGGCGCCCAGGCGGTGATCCAGATCGCGTCCTACACCACGCCGTGCAGCAAGATCGCAGGCTGCTTCCAGGACCGCGATCCACGCCGCGTGAGCCAGGACCTGCATCCGGGGTGGAGCCGGTTGTATGCGCGGGTGCTGACGGTCGGCACGGTGGCCATCGGCGACGCGGTCACGGTGGTCATGGACTGAACCCCGCGAGTGCGACGCGCCCCGGGAGAGGCGAGCCCCAGCTCGCCTTGCCTTACAATTTGACCCCGCCACCGCGGCGTGCGACAC
>JACDGQ010000260.1 GCA_013821615.1 Planctomycetota bacterium | reverse complement strand
GCCCTGGGACGAGCGGCGCATCATCGCGCAGCGCGCCTGCGACGAGCTGCGCCCGGGCGCCATCGCCAACATCGGCATCGGCATCCCCGAGGGCATCGCCGCGATCGCGGCCGAGCGCGGCCTGCTCGGTGGGCTGACGCTGACCGTCGAGAGCGGCGTGATCGGCGGCGTGCCCGCGGGCGGCATGGCCTTCGGCGCGGCCCGCCACCCGCTGGCGATCATCGACCAGCCGGCGCAGTTCGATTTCTACGACGGCGGTGGCCTGGACTTCGCCGCGCTCGGGGCGGCGCAGATCGACGGCGCCGGCAACGTCAACGTCTCGCGCTTCGGGACGCGCATCGCCGGGGTCGGCGGCTTCGTGAACATCTCGCAGACCGCGCGCCGCCTGGTGTTCTGCACCACCTTCACCTCGGGCGGGCTGCAGGTCACGGGCGGCGCCGCCGGCCTGGTCATCGCCCACGAGGGCGCGCATCGCAAGTTCGTCGCCGCCGTGGACCAGATCTCCTTCAACGCGCAGCGCGCCCGGCGGCGCGGCCAGGAGGTGCTCTACGTCACCGAGCGCGCCGTGTTCCGCCTCGGCGCCGCCGGCCTCGAGCTGATCGAGGTGGCGCCGGGCATCGACGTGCGCCGCCAGGTGCTCGACGCCCTGCCCTTCACGCCCGTCACCACCGCCGTGGCAGCGATGCCCGGCAGCGCCTTCGCCAGGAGCACCCCATGATCGAGGTCGTCATCGTCGCCGCCCGCCGCACTCCGCAGGGCCGCCACCTCGGCGCGCTCAAGGCGCTGTCCGCGGTCGACCTCGGGGTCGCGGCGGCGCAGGCGGCGCTCACCGGCATCGCCCCCGCCGCCATCGACCGGGTGATCGTCGGCAACGTCCTCGGCGCCGGGCAGGGCATGAATCCCGCGCGGCAGATCGGTCTGCGCGCAGGACTCCCGCAGCAGGTCACCGCCTGCACGGTGAACATGATGTGCGGCTCCGGCATGCAGGCGGTGCTGCTCGCCGCGCAGGCGATCCGCGCCGGCGAGTCCGAAGCGGTGCTGTGCGGCGGCAGCGAATCGATGTCGAACGCACCGCACCTGCTGCAGCGCGCGCCCGAGGCGCGCCGCGTCGGCAGCGACGGTCGCGCCGACAGCATGCTGTGCGACGGCCTGGTCGATCCGCTGCTCGGCGAGCACATGGGCATCACCGCGGAGCGCCTGGCCACGCAGTACAAGCTCGACCGCGAGGCCCAGGACGCCTACGCCGAGCGCAGCCACCGCGCCTACGCCGAGGCGCACGCCGCCGGACGCTTCGCCGCCGAGCTGGTGGAGGTCGCCGGCTGCGCCCGCGACGAGCACCCGCGTCCTGGCCTGACGCGCGAGAAGCTCGCCACGCTGCGCCCGGCCTTCTCCGCCACCGGCACCGTCACCCCTGGGAACGCCTCCGGCATCAACGACGGCGCAGCGATGCTGGTGGTGGCGAGCGCCGCCGCCGCCGCGCGCCATGGCTGGCCGGTGCTGGCGCGCGTGGACGCGTGGACGGCGGTGGGCTGCGATCCGGCGACCATGGGCCTGGGCCCGGTGCACGCCATCCGCCGCCTGCGCGAACGCCACGGCGTGCGCCACGAGGACTGCGACCGCATCGAGCTGAACGAGGCCTTCGCCGCCCAGGCGCTGGCCTGCATGTTCGAACTCGGCCTCGACGGGCCGCGCGTCAACGGCGACGGCGGGGCCATCGCCCTCGGCCACCCGATCGGCGCGAGCGGCGCGCGCCTGCTCGTCCACCTCGCCCAGACCACCGCCAGCGGCGCCAGCCGCCGCTCGCTCGCCGCGCTGTGCATCGGTGGCGGCATGGGCATCGCCATGGCGCTCAGCGCCTAGCCCATGGGCGACGTGCTGATCGTCGTGGGCGCGTTGGCGCTGCTGGTGGTCGCGGCCTACCGCGGGCACAGCGTCATCCTGATGGCGCCGCTGGCCGCGCTGCTGGCGGTGCTGTGCACCGCTCCGGACGCGGTCCCCGCGGTCGGCACCGGGCTGTACATGGACAAGCTCGCCGCGTTCGCGAAGTCCTACTTCCCGGTCTTTCTGCTCGGCGCGGTGTTCGGGCGGCTGATCGCGGTGTCGGGCGTGGCCGAGGCGCTGGTCGGCGCGCTCATCACGCTGTTCGGGGCGAGCCGCGCGATGCTGTCGATCGTTGCGGTCTGCGCACTGCTGACCTACGGCGGGGTCTCGCTGTTCGTGGTGGTGTTCGCGGTCCAGCCCTTCGCCGCCGGACTGTTCCGTCGCGCGGACATCCCGCGGCGCCTGATCCCCGGCACCGTGGTGCTGGGCGCGTTCTCCTTCACCATGGACGCGCTGCCGGGTACGCCACAGATCCAGAACCTGATCCCGACCACCTTCTTCGGCACCGACGCGTGGGCCGCGCCGTGGCTGGGGACGTGCGGCGCGGTGGTCATCGCCACCAGCGGGCTGGCGTACCTCGAGTGGCGGCGCCGCCAGGCGCAGCGCCGCGGCGAGGGCTATGGCGAGGACCCCAGCGCAGCGGCGGAACCACTCACCGCGCTACGGCCCATGCACCCGCTGGTCGCGCTGCTGCCGCTGCTAGTCGTCGGCGTCACCAACAAGCTGCTGACCACGGCCATCCCGCACTGGTACGGCGCAGTGCACGAGGTCCACCTCGCCGGGTTGGCGCAGCCGCTCGCCGTTGCCGTGCAGCCAGTAACGGCGCTCTGGGCGGTCGAGGGCGCGTTGCTGTTCGGCATCCTGACGATCGTCGCGCTGGCGTGGCGCACGGTTGCGCCCGGCGGTGCCGAGAGCATCAAGCCGGCGGTGGCGGGAGCGCTGCTCGCGACCATGAACACGGCGTCCGAGTACGGCTTTGGCGCGGTGATCGCGGCTTTGCCGGGCTTCGTCGCCATCCGCAACGCGCTGCAGGGCATCCATGATCCGCTCACCAGCGTCGCCGTGAGCGTCGCGACGCTGTCCGGCGTGACGGGCTCCGCCTCCGGTGGGCTCAGCATCGCGCTGGCCGCGCTGGCCGAGCGTTTCCTCGCCGCCGCCCACGCCGCCGGCATTCCGCCCGAGGTGCTGCACCGCGTGGCGGCGATGGCGAGCGGCGGCATGGACACCCTGCCGCACAACGGCGCGGTCATCACCCTGCTCGCGGTCTGCGGCCTGACCCACCGCCAAGCCTACCGCGACATCTTCGCCATCACCTGCATCAAGACCGCCGCGGTGGGGGTGGTTATCCTCATCTACCAGTGCACCGGGTTGGTGTGACCCGGGATGTCAGCCACCAAGGGGTCGGGAGGGGGTCAACGCGGTTCCGTTAGCGGGCGTAATGCATAGGACTGCATATCGGCATTCCAGCCCGTTGTCCTCTTCCAGGGATTCCGCATGCGTCAGCTTCGTCCGGTCCTGCACTGTCTGCTCCTTGCACTTCCGATGACCATCGGCACGGCGCTGTTCGCCGCCGATGCGGCCACGCTCGCCATCACCGCCTGCGGCGCCACGGCGGATGATCGCAGCGATTGCACTCCGGCGGTGCAGGTGGCGCTCGCGCGCTGCCGCAGCGAGGGCATCCACACCCTGGTGTTTCCCAAGGGCCGCTACGACTTCTTCCCGGCGCGCGCGACCGAGCGCTATCTGGCGGTGTCGAACAACGACCCCGGCATGAAGCGCATCGCCTTTCCGCTGGTCGGGGTCAGCGACCTCGTCATCGACGGGCAGGGCGCCGACCTGGTCTTCCACGGCATCATCGTGCCATTCGTGCTCGATGGCGCGCACCACATCACCCTGCGCAACCTCAGCATCGACTGGCAGCGGCCCTTCCACAGCGAGGGGGTGGTGGTGGCCGCCGACGCCGGCGGCGTCGAACTGACCTTCAGCGACGAGTTCCCCTACCAGATCGCGGGCGGCCGGTTCGTGCCGCAGGGCGACAACCAGCAGGGGATCGAGATCGACAACGCGCTCGAGTTCGACACCACGCTGCGCGAGACCGCCTTCCAGGTCTCGGACAACTACGGCTTCGCCGACAAGGTCGTCGCCAGCGCGGTCGCACCCGGGCGGGTGCGCTTCTCCGGGAAGTTCAGCACGCCGCAGCCGCACGTCGGCAACCTCATGGCGCTGATGCCGAACCACCGCTTGGCGCCGGCGATCGTCATCCTGGAGAGCCACGACGTGCGCCTGCAGGACGTCACCATCTTCCATGCCGGCGCGATGGGCGTGATCGCGCAGCGCTCCAGCGAGCTCGCGCTGGAGCGGCTGGTGGTCGCGCCGCGCCCCGGCGGCAAACGCCTGATCTCGGCGACGGCGGACGCCACGCACTTCTCCGGCTGCGGCGGCGCCATCACCATGACCGGCTGCCGCTTCGAGAACCAGATCGACGACGCGACCAACGTGCACGGCATCTACACGCGCGTCACCGCCCGTCCGGACGCGCGCAGCGTCGAGGTCAAGCTCATGCATCCGCAGCAGTATGGCGTGCGCGTCGCCGACGTCGGCGACCTGATGCAGTTCATCCACGCCGATACCCTGGCCGGCTACCACCGCGCCGCCGTCACCGCGGTGCGCGTCATCAACCAGGAATACACCGTGCTGACCTTCGCGGAGCCGCTGCCCGCGGAACTGCGCCTGACCGATGGCGTGCTCGACCTGCGCTGGAGCGCGGACTTCACCGCGCGCGGCAACCGCTCGCGCGGCAACCGCGCCCGCGGCTTCCTGATCTCGACGGCGGGCAGGGTGCTGATCGAGGACAACGATTTCCACGTTCCCGGCTCGGCGATCATCATCGCCGGCGACGCCAATTACTGGTTCGAGTCGGGCCCGGTCGCCGACGTCACCATCCGCGGCAACCGCTTCACCGCCTGCGGCTACGGCACCTGGGGACGCGCGACCATCGCCATCGAACCGGAGATCCGCGCCGAGCACCGTGGGCTCCCGCGCTACCACCATGGCATCCGCATCGTCGGCAATGCCTTCGAAGTGGTCGACAACCGCGTGCTGTTCGCACACTCGGTCGCGGGTCTGCAATGCACCGGCAACACCTTCACGCCGAGCGCGACCTATCCGCCCACGCATGCGGAAGCCAAGCGCTTCACGGTGACGGATTGCGATGACGTCATGCTGCAGGAGGAGCGCTGAATGCGCATTGGCAAGTGCGCACCGCACTCGGAAGCCCCGAACGGCAATGCCTGTAAACTTAGCGGGTAAGTTGATGTTCTGCAGGAGTTTGCGTAGTGGTTCCGGGAAATATTTTCATTGACAATGCCGGTGCTTCGAGGCGGCGGCCCGCATGGGAAAACCTCATGC
>JACDGQ010000259.1 GCA_013821615.1 Planctomycetota bacterium | reverse complement strand
CGCCAGGGCCTCGAGCTCGGCGCGCGGCTGCGCTTCGAGCCAGGCGCGCGCGGTGAAGTCGCCCGGCACATGATCCTGCGCCCACCAGGTGGCGACCGTTGCGTAGGCGGGTACGAGCTGCGCGCGCGCCTCGGGTCCGGCCGCGGCGATCGCCAGGGTGAAGTCGTCGGCGAGATCGCGCACCCAGTTGGCCGCGATCAGATGCGCCATCTCGTGCCAGGCTTCCGGCGGGAAGCCCGGCGCGACCCCCGCGCGTTCGCCGGGACGCGGCCCGCAGCCGGCCAGGGCCATGAGAGTGGAAAGCGCCACGAACAGCACCTGACGTTTCGTGCCCATGACGCCAGCGTCGCGGCGCCGCGCAGGCCGGGAAGCGTCATCCGCAGCGGCGGTCAATCGTCGATCTCCAGGACGCCCGCGGCGACCAGGGTGCGCGCGGCGCCGCGCAGGCGCTCGCGTTCGGCCTGCTGGTGCGCGTCGAGGGCGCCGGGCTCCAGTGCGTCGAGCAGCTCCAGTGCCTTGGCCGGGCGGCGCAGGTCGAGCAGCATGCGCGCCTCGTGCAGGCGCAGGCCGGGCACGGCGTCGGGGAAGCGCTGCTGCGCCTCGCCGAGGAGCGGCCGCACCTCGGTGAAGGCGCGTTCGGCGATCAGCGCGTCGATCAGGCCGAGCAGATCGGAACGCTCGAGCCCCCAGCGGCCGGTCGCGAGGGTCGCCTCGCGCAGCACGCGCAGGGCCAGGGCGCCCTCGCCGCTGGCGATGTACTCGTGGATCAGCACCTGCGCCTGGGCGCGGCGTTCGGCCAGGTCGCGCTTCACGACCGACTCGTCGACGCTGCGTGCAGCTGCCGGCGGGGGCGCCTTGCCACGCCAGATCGCGACACGCGAGAACGCGTCCCAGCCCTCGCAGTCCACCCACTTCCTGCGCACCGCGAGCACGCCCGCGCCGGCTCCGACCAGCGCGCCGCTGAGGTGCAGCATGGCGGTGCCCATGGCGAAGGAGTCGAGCGCGGCCATCAGCACGTTCCACAGCAGGAAGAGCGTGCAGACCAGCCACACCGGGGCGTCGAAGGTCTTGGGTACGATCCAGATGAACAGCAGGCAGCTGATCTCGTTGGCCGGCGCCCACACCAGGCTGATCAGCATCAGCGCGAAGATCGCGCCCGAGGCGCCGAGCGCGCCGCCGTCGTCGGCGCCAAGCATCGCGCTCTGCACGATCACCGAGTCGAGCAGGCAGATGCCGAGGTAGAGCGGCAGGAAGCGCCGCCAGCCGAGCTTGCCCTCGACGATCAGGCCGAAGACCCACAGGAAGACCATGTTGCCGAGCAGGTGCATGATGTCGGCGTGCAGGAAGTGGTTGGTCAGCCACTGTACGGGATGGTAGCCATCGCCGAAGCGCAGCACCAGATCATCGATAGTCCCGGGATCGGCGTGGAGCTCCCAGGCGAAGATCAGGATGTTGGCGAGGATCAGTCCGATGGTGCCCCACGGACGGTGATAGACCGGCGCATCGGTCGCCCAGGGGATCAGCATTGCTGGATGGTCGGTGCGAATTCAGGAGCGCAATGCGCTTGGCCGGGCCGGTAGAATCCCTGGCTGGCGGCTGGCGGCTGGCGGCAGACAGCGACGGCACCACTCTTCAGCGGCGGGTTCCGCGATCCACGGCGCGACCGTCCCGATGGGAAAAGACGACCGGCGCCCCGCGCCGGTCGTCCGCCGCCAGCCGCCAGCCGTCCGCCGTCAGCCGTCCTTGGGCTTCCCCCACACCGCGCCCTGATCGATCCAGCGCTTGATCACCTCGGTCTGCTCGGCGTTCAGCGGCGGCTTCTTCTTCGGCATGCGCGGGTCGTCGCCCTCGCCGCGGATGCGCTGGATGATCGCGCTCTTGTCGCCGTTGCCGAGTTCGAAGCCGGGGCCGTTCTCGCCGCCCTTGAGCAGGGCCTCGCGGCTGTCCATGCGCATCTTGCCCTTCTGCTCCTTGTCGTTGTGGCACTCGTAGCAGGATTTCTTGAAGATCGGCTCGATGTCGCGGGTGAAATCGACCGTGCCAGTCAGGGCGGCGGGGTCGACCGCCGGTGTGCCCGGTGCAGTCGCCGGATCGCTGTGGCGTTCCGCCACAGTCGGGATCAGCGCCTTGGCCCAGGCCGGCAGGGCCGAGGTCACGTAGTCGGAGCCGTGCACCAGGTTGCCGCCGAAGTGCCCGGTCGCGCCCACCGCCATGGCGGTGGAGAAGAGCAGCACGCGGAACACGCGGCGCGGCAATAACCCATAATCGGCGTTGCGCAGGCGCAGGGCGATCCCAGCGGTCACGCAGGCCAGCACGGCGGTCGCGACGCCCAGCCAGCGGTGCAGGAAGAGGTCGAGGCCTCCGTCGCTGTGCTCGTCGCCGTTGGCCCAGCCCATCGCCGCCGCGAAGACCGCGCTGAGCGCGCCGACGAAGACGAACCACAGCGAGGTCTCGGATACCTCTTTGCGCTTCCAGTGCACCACTTCCACCAGCGCCGCGACCAGCAGCAGGCCGACCGGGAAGTGCACCACCAGCACGTGCAGGCGTCCGAACAGCCGCCACGGGGAGAAGCCGGCGGCCTCTCCAGCCGAGGCCAGCGGCACCGTGGCGAGCAGCATCAGGGCGCATGTCAGGGCGCGGCGCAGAGTGGTGGAGGCATAACGGCGGGTCACAACGGGCATGGACGGGTTCCGGAGGGGTGGCTGGTCAGAAGAACGCCCGAAGGCGAGTGTTGTTTCCGACCAAGTATTACAACTCCGCGCCGGGGCGGTCGGGGGAGGGGGGCTTGGGCGTCGTCGGGGGTGTCCTAGCCTACCACCATGAGCCCGCCCCCGCCCTGGCAGACCCCCGCCATCCAGCGCCTGAGCCTGATCATCGCCGCCAGCCACGTCCGGTGCACGGGGCGCGACCTCGTGCCGCAGGCGCCGGACGTGGACCTCGCCCGCACCCTCTATGAGCTGCCGGCGGTGGTCCTGGCGCACGCTCCGGGCCCGGACCCGCTCTTCATCTACGCCAACCGCACCGCTCAGCGGCTGTGGGAGCTCGACTGGCCCGGTTTCCTGGCCCTGCCATCGCGCCGCTCCGCCGAACCCGAGTTCGGCCCGGAACGCGCCGCGATGCTCGCCCAGGCGCAGCGCGATGGCCACTTCGCCGGCTACCGCGGCATCCGCATCGCCACCACCGGCCAGCGCTTCCGCATCGAAGACGCGCTGCTGTGGAACCTGGTGGACGAAATGGGGGCTCCGGCGGGCCAGGCGGCGACCTTCGACACCTGGACGATGCTGGGGGAGGGTCCGGAAGTCCGTAAGTCCGGAAGTCTCGTAATGCGGGAGCCTGGGGCGGGGACTGGAGCGCGCCTGAACGATTCGAGGCTGTCGACTCCCGGACTTCCGGACTTCCGGACTTCCGGACCGGCGTCCGCGCAGCGGCGCCGAGGCTTAGGCCGGCTTGCCCCTTTTCCCGACGGCCGCGCCTGCATGATCCCGCGCCCGCCGCTCCGGAGAGCCCATGCCGCTGAAACGCGACCAGTACCTGCGCTACGCCCGCCACCTGACCCTCCCCGAGTTCGGTGAGATGGGCCAGGAGAAGCTGCTGAAATCAGCGGTGCTGCTGATCGGCGCCGGCGGCCTGGGCTCGCCTCTCGCCCTCTACCTGGCCGCGGCCGGGGTCGGGCGCATCGGCATCATGGATTTCGATGCGGTCGACGTCTCGAATCTGCAGCGCCAGATCATCCACCGCACCCAGGACGTCGGCACCAGCAAGGCGCAGAGCGCCAAGCGCGGCATCAACGATCTCAATCCCGATGTCGTCGTCGACGTGTACGAGGAAGGCATCAATTCCGGCAACGCGCTCGAGATCATCGCCAAGTACGACATCGTCATCGACGGCACCGACAACTTCCCGACCCGCTACCTGGTCAACGACGCCTGCGTGTTCCTCGACAAGGTGAACATCTACGGTTCGATCTACCGCTTCGAAGGCCAGGCCACGGTCTTCGACGTGCGCAAGAAGCCGGACGGCACCCGCAACGGGCCGTGCTACCGCTGCCTGTACCCCGAGCCGCCGCCGCCCGGCGAGGTGCCGTCGTGCAGCGAGGGCGGCGTGCTCGGCGTGCTGCCCGGCAGCATCGCGATGATCCAGGCGACCGAGGCGATCAAGGTGCTGACCGGCATGGGCCGCACCCTGGCCGGGCGCTTCCTGCGCTACGACGCGCTGAACATGACCTTCCGCGAGCTCAAGCTGCGGCCCGATCCGACGTGTCCGGTGTGCGGTCAGAATCCGACCATCACCCAGCTCATCGATTACCAGGAATTCTGCGGCCTGAAACGCGGAGAAAGCGACAGCGGCATGAGTGGACTCGAGATCTCGGTGGGCGACTATTCCGAACTGCGCGAGGCCGGCACCGAGCACCTGCTGCTCGACGTGCGCGAGCCGTCGGAGCTGGGCGTCTGCCAGATCGACGGCAACCTCAACATCCCGCTCGGCCAGCTGCCTGCGCGCCTCGGCGAGCTCGCCGCGTGGAAGGACAAGCTCATCATCGCCCAGTGCAAATCAGGGCGGCGCAGCATGAAGGCCCTCGAAACCCTGCAGAAGCACGGCTTCACCAAGGTCCTGAACCTGGAAGGCGGCATCCTGGCGTGGGGCGAGCAGATCGATCCGTCGATCACCGCGTATTGAGCCGCGAGCCGCGGCGCCTCTGCACACGGGGCGTCCGGCTGAGGCGGCGCTGTGGCGGGCCTCAGCGCCTCCTGCCTGCTAGCGCCAGGCGAGGATCATGAACGCGACGACCACCATCGAGACCGCCACGTACACGGTCGGCGACAGCACCTCCTTGAGCACCAGGAAGCCGAGCAGGTTGGCGAGCACGATCGAGGCGGCTCCGAACAGCGCCATGCTCTTGCCGAGGTCGATGCTCGCGAAGATGTAGAGCTGGCCGACGGTGGCGACCAGGCGGATCAGCATGTAGCCGGCGAACCACACGGTCATGAAGTTCGCGACGGTGAACCCGCCGGCCTTCATGTGGATGCGACCGATGAGATCGCTGAGCGTGAACAGCAGTTGGCTGCCGATGATGATGAGCAGCGGCCAGCTCATGGCCGGGTCGCGTGCGCCGGGGTGGGGAGCTGACGGTCGGACGGCGGCTGGCGGCGGTGGGGGAGCATGAGGCGCAGATGATGGAGCCGTCCGCGCCGTGACCAGCGCCACCACGCCGCGACCAGCACGCCCGGCTCGGGCGGTCCGGCGCCGCGCTGGCGGTCGACGCGCCAGGCGAAGCGCTCCAGGCATAGGAACGGGCCGGGCCGTGCGGCCGCCACCAGGC
>JACDGQ010000258.1 GCA_013821615.1 Planctomycetota bacterium | reverse complement strand
CGGTGAGCTCCTGCCAGCGCCGCTCGAAACCGTCGGACGCGCTCATGGCCGTGGTTCCCGGCCGACCAGGGCGCGCAGACGCAGGCGCGCGCGGATGGCGCGCACCTTGACCAGCGGCCGGCTCCATCCGGTCAAGGCGCTGATCTCGGCGACGCTGCGCTGTTCGAGGTCGAGCAGGGTCAGCACCAGGCGGTCGTCCGGAGCGAGCCGACCGAGCAGGGCGTCGACCGCTTCGCGTGCCGCCTCGGCGTCGTCGGCCGGCCGCCGCGCGCCATCCTGAAGCGCGGCGAGCTGGTCCGCCGCCGCGGGCGACAGGCTCTGCAACCGTGGCCGGCTGCGCTCCGCGCGCAGGGCGTCGCGGCAGACGTTCACCGCGAGGCGCGCGAGCCAATGCTCGAACGGGACCTGGGCGCGGGCTTCGTAGCGGTGCAGGCGGGCGAACATGGTGAGATAGACCTCCTGCAGCAGATCGTCATCGCTGTGCGTGGCTGCGCGGTGCGCGCGGACCAGTTTCAGCACCAGCGCCCGGGTGTGGACGACCAGCGCCTGGGCGGCGTCCTGATCGCCGTCGCCCACCCGTCGCACGCAGGCCGCCATGTCGAATCCGGGATCCGCCACGGCACCCACCCTAGCGACCCGTCATGCCGTTGATAACGGCGGGGGGAGGCGGGCGGTTACAGGATTCCGGAAGCGGCAGCGGGCCAGGTCCGCCGGCGACCCGTGGCCGGCTCTTTCCCTGTGGCATCCGTGCAGCACCCGCACCATCATGCGCGAATTCCACCCCCAGGTATCCACGCCATGCTCCGCCTCGTCCTGATCACCATCGCCTGTTGCGTCGCGCTCGCCGTCCTCCTTGGCGTGGTGGTGACCGTAGGCAAAGCCTCGCGGGAACGACGCGAGGCCCAGACCCCGGGCATGGCGGAGTTCAACACCGTCAACTCCGCGATCGTCGCCTACAAGGGGGACGATGCCCTCGGCAACGACGATGATGCGAAGCGGATCGGCACGGTCTTCTCGCGCGACCTGACCGCGATCCGCAGCGCTGCGTTCACCGCCGGCGACGCGCATGCCGTGTCGATGTCCGAGGGGCATTTCATCACCTACTGCCACGAGACCCCTGGGGCGGTGGTCATCATCTGCCACGTCCCGCAGCTGCGCAAATTCGCCGGCGACGCCAAGGCCACGCTGATGCAGTACGCGTGGAGGATCGCGCAGGGCGCAGTGAAGTCAGTGGCTCCCGGCCGCTCCGGCAGGCTCTACGTCGGCCTGCGCGGCATCGCCCTCTACTACGAGATCTGGAGCGGCCCCCTCGACGGCCCGGCGCAGAAGAAGCAGGAGCCGAAAGTCGGGCTCACGGAGATCTACACGGTGTTCGCACCGCCAGCGTCAGCCGCGAAGCCGGAGGCCACGCCGCCTGCGGAACCACGGCCTGCGACCGCGCCGGCCGTGGCCCCGGAAGCTGCGCCGGCGACGCCGGAGGCCGCACCGCCTGCCGCCGGTGGCACCAAGCCCTGAGGATTGCTCCGCTGGGCACTCCGCAGTCATCCGCTATTCCCAGGACGGCGCGACGTGGTCGTTCGGGCTGCGCGGATAATCCGGAGCCACCGCCTCTCAGCCCTGCGCCTTCCAGGCCACGTATCCGCCCACCTGGTCCGCGACCTGGAATCCACGGCCGGCTTCAGCGATTCCAGGGCAGCTTCGCGATCGCCATCCCCATCATGCAGGTGTCGGTGAGGCCCGCGAAGGCCAGGCCGGCGCCGATGCAGCCCGAGAGCCCGAACCAGTACGGGTGGACGGTGAAGCCCAGCACCACCCCGCTGAGCACCAGCAGCCCGGCGGCGATGCGCACCTGGCGCTCCAGCGACATGACGCCTTTGCCGCGCACCACCGGCAGTCCGGCGCCGGCCCACGCGTCGGTGCCGCCGTCGACCACCACGCACGCGCAGCCGACCTCCGCGAGCTTCTGCGCAGCTTGCCTGGCGCGCCCACCCGACTTGCACATTAAATGGATGGTGGCACCAGCCGGAACGCCAGCCGCGATCGCCGCCGCATCGAACCGGTCGAGCGGCCTCAGCAGCGCCCCCTCCGCATGCACCGCCCGGAACTCCGCCGGAGTCCGCACATCAACGAGCTGCACGCCACCGCCGACGCCCCGCTGATGGGCCTGCGCAGGACTGCAGGTGGTGATGCTCATGGCGATCCCCTCGGTGATCCGTTGCGCTGGCTCCGGCTGCTCGGCCCTGCCAGTCCGTCTGAAACCTGGAGGCCGCTCCTCGACCACCGAGAATTCCGTAATCCGGATCCACTCTGACGGAACCCAAGCCATCGAGTCCCGGTCAGGACCGCGTTCTGCACGCTTCCCAGCCCAGCCTGTATTTCGTCTCGAAGGGGGCAGCGCCGTAGGCGCGTTTCCGGGGGAGGCGGCCTGATGCCGCTCACCCGGGAAACAGCGGAGAGAGGGGGATTCGAACCCCCGATCGAGTTTCCCCGATGCCGGTTTTCGAAACCGGTGCCTTCAACCGCTCAGCCATCTCTCCAGACGTGATTCCGCGGCGGGCAGAACCCTAACGTGCCAGGGTCGCACGGCAACTGGTGGTCCGCATCCCCTGACGGCGACTGGGCCTGGATGCGCGCCTCAGGCGTGCAGGGCGTCGCGCATCGTCATCATCGCGCGGGCCGCATCGCGGCGCGGACAGCGCCCGGCGCAATCCTCGAGCGTCCGGCGCAAGGCGGTTTTCAGCGGCGGCGGGCAGTCGGGCAGGGCCTGGAGGAGCGGGATCTCGATGGCGTGCCAGGCTTTGGCGAGGGCATCGCCGTCACCGCGCTGGTCGAGGGTGCGCAGCAGGGTCAGGGCCTCGACGCAGCGCGACGCGCCCTGCACGCCCAGCACCCGGGCCACGCCGGCGCGTTCCCCCCCGGCGCCCAGGCCCAGGCGCTGGCGCAGCCACCACCACAGGGTCGCGGCCACGGCGATCACCCCAAGCAGGATGGCAGCGACGATCAGCAGGTGGTCGAGCTGGGCCGAGGTCATGGCGGTCCACTGTGCTGATCCAGGACAAGGGTCAACGCGTGGGGTTTCAGGAGGGCTACGGGCCGGTGGCAAGAGCGGTCACCCCGCCTCGAAACGCGCTTGCCGACCCACGCGGCTCGCGCATCGCACCTACACCCCCGCGCTGCGCTGCTTCTTGCGCACGAAGCGCTGCGTGATCCCGCCGATCCCGCTGAGCTTGCGCACCAGGGCATTGAGCTGCGCGACCCCGGCGGCGGGCTCAGGGTGGCTGCCATAGCGCAGCTGCACGTAGAGCGCGGCGGCCGCGTGGATGATGCTGGCGTGCGAGGACAGCTCGGCGGCGGCGCGTTCGGCGTGGGCGAGCGGACCCTCCCAGGGTTCGCGCGGGACGCCGCCGCGGCGCAGGCGCGCGCAGAAGTCGGCATAGGCCTGCAGCACCGGGTCGCTGCGCCGCCGCTGGCGGATGCGCATCAGCGTGAACAGCGCGACCAGCAGCAGGCCGAGGGTCGCGACCAGCACGGCGATGGTCGCGCCCATGCCGAAGCGCGCGAGGCCGAAGTGCGCCAGCACCGCCTCCTGCTGCTCGGCGCCGTAGCCCATCGCCAGGCCGTCCCAGCGCGCGTCCATGTACTGCCACCACATGCGCACGGAATGCAGCGGCGCGCGCGCCCATTCCGGGGCCCAGTCCATGCCCAGCGCCACGCTGGTAGTGGCGGCCGCGGCGGCGCCGCCAAGCGACGCGGGCACGCTCTGGCCGGGCGCGACGTTGAGCCCGTAGGTGGGGTCGACGCGCAGCCACGCACGCGCACCGGCGTCCCACACCTCGCACCACGCGTGGGCGTGCTGCTGGTGCACCACCAGCAGGGCGCCGAAGGCGTTGGCCTCGCCGCCACGGTAGCCGACGATGACCCGCGCCGGCACGCCGGCGATGCGCATCAGCAGGCAGAAGGCGGTGGCGTAGTGCGCGCAGAAGCCGCTGCGCTTCTCGAACAGGAAGCGGTCGACGGGGTCCTGTCCCATCTCGCCGGGCTCGAGCGTGTAGGTGAAGCCATTGCCCTGGAACCAGGCGAGTGCGGCGTCGCTGCGGTCCTTCACGCCCTGACCGGCGCGGGCGAACTCCTGGCCGAGCGCGATGGTGCGCGCCGTCAGCGTGTGCGGGTAGGCCAGGCAGTGGCGGAGCTCGAGACCCGCATCGTGCGCGCGCGCGCCGGGCTGCGAGATCACCGTGTAGCGCAGCAGGCGGCTGACCACCCCGCCCTTGGACTGCAGGGTGCGGTCGGGGAGCAGGTTGGCCTCTTCCGGCGCGGCGAGCGGCGTGTCGAGCGCGAACACCCACTGCTGGCCGTGCGGCATCAGCACGATCTGCTGCGTCACCGCGGGCCCGCGCGCGCTCTCGGCCCCCGCGTCCTGGCGCAGGCCGACGCCGCGGTAGGGATCGCCGTGGCGCCAGGTCGCACCGTCGGTCTCGTTCATCACCAGACCGCGCCAGTAGAGCATGCTCTCATCGGGCAGCCGCCCTTCCGGGAATTCGACGCGGAAGGCGATCTGGTCGCCCGCGGCGACCTTGGCGATGTCGCCCGGGCGCATCGCGTCGGTGAAGCCGGCGACGGTCTGGCCGCCGAGGTTGGGCAGGCGCATCTGCAGGCGCGGGCAGAACAGGAACAGCACCAGCGCCAGGGGCAGCGCCTGCAGCACCATCATGCCGACCAGCGGCAGCAGCGAGCGCGCCTCGCGCCCGGCGTGGAAGCGCACCGCGGCGACGGTGATGACGGCGAGCGCGAACAGCGCATAGCCGCAGGCGAGCAGCGACGACGAATCGAAGAGCTGGACCGCGACCAGGAAGTAGCACAGGAAGCAGGCGAGCATGTAGTCGCGCTCGGTGCGCAGCTCGAGCAGCTTGGCCCACAGGAAGGCGATGAAGAGCAGCGAGGCCTGGATGCCGAACTGGAGGTGGCCGGTGACCAGCAGCAGGCCGAAGACCAGCGCGGCGATGAGCAGGCGCAGCGGGCGGCGCAGCGCGACGCGGCCGCGGCGCTCGCCCCACCAGCGCCACCAGCCGAGCGCGAGGATGCCGAGCGGCATCCACGGCGGCAGCTCGGCCAGGAAGGGCGCGGTCGAGACACCCATCGCCAGCAGCAGCCAGCGGATGCGCGCCAGGCCGAGGGTCTCGATGGCGTTGGCTTCGCTGGCCACGGTCCCTCAGCGCCCCGGGAACAGCGCCAGCGCGCTCAGGCAGGCGTGGTAGTGGTTGGGTCCGGTGGCGGGCGGCAACTCGCGGTCGGGCAGGCGCAGGCCGAACTGCATGCCGCCGCGCTCGGCCT
>JACDGQ010000257.1 GCA_013821615.1 Planctomycetota bacterium | reverse complement strand
CAAACGCATCAGCAAGGACCCGAACGGGGTCTTCATGCCCCAAAGACCAAGCCGATCACAGCGGAAATCCCTAAGAAAACAGGGGCTTACCCGCTAAGTTTACAGGCATTGCCTGCAGGGGCGGCCCAATCAGGGATCCACGATTGGGCCGCCCCTGCAGGGCTCAGATGCTCATTTGCATGATAAACCCAGGGCGTTGCCCTGGGCTGAGATAGGGCCGCGCCTTCGGCGCTCTGGACAGAAGGAGCAGGTCGCAACCGCACGATGTGGGAAATGTGCAGGGCGTCGCCCTGGGCTGGGATGGGTTGCGCTGTTGGCGATATCGAGCCTCCGCTTGGGCGAGGTCCAGTGGGATGCCGCTGACGGGCCGCCTAGCCCTTCGGCCGCAGCACGATCTTCGCCGTCGGCCGCTCCGCCATGCGCGTGCCGCGCGCGGCCAGGCCGCAGGGCTCGAGGGTGGCCAGGTCGAAGGTCTCCTCGTGCACGCGCTGCTTGGGCGCCGGCACCATCTGGCTGACGGCCGCGCCGCTGGTGTTGCCCAGCAGCAGGTGGTCGACGCGCCCGCCGTCCTTGATCAGCTCGTAGATCTTGTCGTGGATGAAGCCCTGGATGTGCACCTTCTTCGCCCACGGCAGCTTGCCCTTGTCGCGGTAGAGCACGGTCACGGTCAGGCCCTTGTCGGGATCGAAGCGGTCGAGGTGGAGGACCTTGCCCTCGAGCAGGACCTTCTCCGGCGGCGCCATGATGCGGTAGGTGCCGTCCTGCAGGATGGCGATGAGCTTGTCGTACTCGCTGACCTTGAACTCCTTGTCGGCGGCCTTGACCGCGACGCCGAAGTAGCCGGTCTCGGCGTCGTAGCCGAGGCGGATGTTGGCGCGCGCCACCGCCTTCTCGTCGATCTGCGCCATGGCCTTGAGATTCTGGGTGCGGCGCGGGAAGAACTTGGCGTACTTGTCGTGCAGGTATTCCAGCCAGCCGATGGTGGTGCCGACCAGGTCCTTGAGCTTGGCCTTCGCCTCTTTGATCTGCCGGACGATGTCGTCGATGTCCTTGCGGTTCTTGTCGATGTCGAACTGCGAGATGCGCTTGATGCGGATCTCGAGCAGGCGGTCGACGTCGGCGTCGACCATATCGCGGACAAAGAGCGCCTTGAACGCGGCCATGCCGGTCCACACCGCTTGGCGCACGCCCTCTTCGGTGGTCTGGGCCTCGATCTTCTTGTAGACGCGGTTCTCGATGAAGAGCTGCTCGAGGGTCAGCCAGTGCTGCTTGTCGGCGAGGTTGCCGAGCAGGTGCTCGAGCTCGCGGCGGATGATATCCTGCAGGCGCGCGGTGCAGTCCTCGAGGATCTGCTTGACCGTCGGCTCGGCCGGCTTGCGGTCGCGGATGACGACGATGTTCGAACTGTGCGTGACCTCGCAGTCGGTGAAGGCGTAGAGCTGCGGGATGACCTCGTCGGCGGTGACGCCGCGCGGCAGGTCGAGCTCGATGCGCACCTCTTCGCCGGTCTTGTCGGTGATGTTGCTGATCTTGACCTTGCCCTTGCCGATCGCGCCCTCGATGGATTCCATCAGCGAATCGACGGTGGTGCCCCAGGCCAGCTCGCTGATCACCACGCGGCGCTCGCCGTCGGCCTCGATGCGCGCGCGCACCGTGACCTTGCCCAGGCCGTCCTCGTAGCTGCTGGCGTCCATCATGCCGCCGGTCGCGAAGTCCGGCACCAGGCGGAAGCCCTCGCCGCGCAGGATCTTCACCTGCGCCTTGAGCAGTTCGCCGAAATTGTGCGGCAGGATGGTGGTGGCCATGCCCACGGCGATGCCTTCGGTGCCGAGCATCAGCACCACCGGCACCTTGGCGGGCAGCGATTCGGGCTCCTCGCGGCGGCCGTCGTAGCTGGGCAGGGTGCTGGTCAGCGCCGGGTTGAACAGCACCTCCTTGGCGAGCGGGGTCAGGCGGCATTCGATGTAGCGCGAGGCCGCGGGGCCGTCGCCGGTCATGATGTTGCCGAAGTTGCCCTGCTTCTCGATGAAGAAGCCGAGGTCGAAGTTGTTCAGCGCGCGGCCCTTGTTGGCCAGCACCACCAGCGCGTCGCCGATCGAGACGTCGCCGTGCGGGTGCAGCTTCATGCACTCGCCGATGATGTTCGCGACCTTGGTGAACTTGCCGTCGTCCATCGTCGACAGGGTGTGCAGGATGCGACGCTGGACCGGCTTGCAGCCGTCGCGCAGGTCGGGGATGGCGCGGTCGACCACCACGTAGCTGGCGTATTCGAGGAAGTTCCGCTCCATCAGCGGCTTGAGCGAGGTCATTGATCGGATCCGGGTGATGGCGTGTGGCGGGCGGCGGCGGACGGCGTCAATTGAGCTCGTAGATCAGGTTCGAGACGATGAAATCCTTGCGCTGCGGGGTGTTCTTGCCCATGAAGAACTGCAACGAGTACGAGACCTCGGACATGTTCTCGATGCTGACGTCCATCAGCTTCATGTCGGCGCCGATGAACTGGCCGAACTCCTTGGGGCTGATCTCGCCGAGGCCCTTGAAGCGCGTGGTCTCGGGGTTCTTGATTGCTTGCTGGGCGGCGTCGCGCTCGGCCTCGCTGTAGCAGTAGGTGGTCTGCTGCTTGTTGCGCACCCGGAACAGCGGGGTCTCGAGGAAGTAGATGTGGCCGTTCTTGACCAGGTCCTCGAAGAAGCGCAGGAAGAAGGTCAGCAGCAGATTGCGGATGTGCATGCCGTCGACGTCGGCGTCGGTGGCGATGATTACGCGGTTGTAGCGCAGGCCCTCGAGGCCGTTCTCGATGCCCAGGGCCGACATGATGTTGTAGAGCTCCTCGTTCTTGTAGACGGTCTCCTTGCCCAGGCCGAAGCAGTTGAGCGGCTTGCCCTTGATGGTGAAGATCGCCTGGGTCTCGACGTCGCGGCACATCACCAGGCTGCCGCCGGCGGAATCGCCCTCGGTGATGAACAGGCTGGTCTCGTCGCGGCGGTCCTTGCCCTTCTTGGGCGGCTGGTCGATGCGGTGGATCTCGCAGTCGCGCAGCTTGGGGATGCGCACCGCCACCGACTTGGCGCGCTCGCGCGCCTCTTTCTTGATCTTCTGCAGCTCGGTGCGCAGGCGCTCGTTGGCCTTGATCTTGTCGAGCAGCTTGGTCGCCACCGCGGGATCGGTGTGCAGCCACTTCTCGACCGCGTCCTTGACCGCCGGCACCACCCACGAACGCACGTCGCTGCCCAGCTTGTTCTTGGTCTGCGATTCGAAGAGCGGGTCCTGGACCTTGATGGCGATGGCGCCGCAGATGCCCTCGCGCACATCCTCGCCGGCGAAGCTCTTGCCGGCGAATTCGTTGACGCCCTTGAGGATGCCCTCGCGGAAGGCCGACAGGTGGGTGCCGCCGTCGTTGGTGAACTGCCCGTTGACGAAGCTGAAGTAGGTCTCGCCGTAGGTGCCGGTGTGGGTGAAGGCGAACTCGAGCTTGGCGCCACCCTCGCCGCCGGAGTGGTGGAAGACTTCGTAGTGGACCTGCTCCTCGCCGATCTCGCTGGCGAGCAGGTCCTTCAGACCGTTCCTCGAGACGTAGGTGGTACCGTTGTAGACGATGCTCAGGCCGGCGTTCAGGTAGCAGTAGTACTGCAGGCGCTTGGCGATGAACTCGTCGTGCCAGGCGTACTTTTTGAAGATCTCGCTGTCCGGGGTGAACTCGACCCAGGTGCCGTTGGGCTGGTCCTTGGCGCGGCCGTCCTCCTGGTCGACAAGCTTGCCCTGGGCGAAGCGCGCGCGCTTGAACTGGCCTTCGCGGAAGCTCTTGACCTCGAAGCTGCCGGAAAGCGCGTTGACCGCCTTGGTGCCGACGCCGTTCAGACCGACCGAGAACTGGAAGACGTCGTCGTTGTACTTGCCGCCGGTGTTGATCTGGCTGACGCAGTCGATGACCTTGCCGAGCGGGATGCCGCGGCCGTAGTCGCGGATGGTGATGGTGTTGCCGGTGCGCGTGATTTCGACGCGCTTGCCGGCGCCCATGATGAACTCGTCGATCGAGTTGTCGACGATCTCCTTGAGCAGCACGTAGATGCCGTCGCTGGGGTTGGTGCCGTCGCCGATGCGGCCGATGTACATGCCGGTGCGCAGGCGGATGTGGCTGAGCGCGTCCAGGGTCTTGATGGCGTCTTCGCTGTATTCGACCTTCTGCTTGGCCATTGGCCCTCCGATGGGCGACACGGTGGACGGGGTGCCCGGAGCGTCAAGGGCCCGCGCCGGGAGGGTTGTCGCCGCTTGGCGACCAGCGCCGGGGCCGGGACGGGCGGGCGTGGACGCTGGCGGCGACGTCGCTGGCACGCCCGCCGACGGTCCTAGGATCGGCCCGGATGCCGTTCTCCGCCAACTACCACGCCCACACCTGGCGCTGCCAGCACGCCGAAGGCGACGCGGTAGATTACGCCCGGGTGGCGGCGGCCGGGGGCTGCCGGGTCCTGGGCATCTCCGACCACGTGCCCATGCCCGACGGCCGCTGGGCCGAGTTCCGTATGCGCATGGATCAGCTCGACGGGTACGAGGCCGCGGTGGCCGCGGCGCAGGCGGCCGAGCCCGGCCTGCAGGTCCTGCTCGGCATGGAGTGCGAGCTGGTCCCCGAGTTCACCGGCTTCTATCGCGACGAGCTGCTCGGCCGGCGTGGCTACGACTACCTCATCGGCGCCTGCCACGGGACCTATCTGGATGGCCGCTGGATCAGCAGTTTCGAGCGCCTGGGCACCCCGCGCGCCCTGCGCGCCTATGCCGATTACGCGGTGCGCACCTTGGCCAGCGGCCTGTTCGCCTTCTTCGCCCACCCCGACATCATCGGCGGCAGCCACGCGGACTGGAACGCCGACACCGCCGCCTGCGCCGCCGACATCTGCGCCGCGTCCGCCGCCCTGCGCGTGCCCCTGGAGATGAACTCCTACGGCTTCCGCAAGCCCTTCATCGACGGCGCCGCCGGTCCGCGGGCAACCTACCCCTGGAAGCCCTTCTGGGAGGTCGCCGCCGCCCACCGCGTCCAGGTGGTGCTGAACAGCGACGCCCACCGCCCGCAGGACGTCCTCGCCGGCTACGACGAGCTCGCCGCCTGGCGCGACGAACTCGGCCTGGTCGAGGCCGACCTCTCCGCGCTGGAGCGCGGGGTCCGGAAGTCCGGAAGTCCGGAAGTCCGGAAGTCGACGGCCTAGGACGACAACGTCCGCAGCGTCAACAACGCCATTCACTGCCCCATCAACGCTTCGGGAGGGGAGTTTCCCTCGAACCCGGTGCACCTGCCGGACTTCCGGACTTCCGGACTTCCGGACTTCCGGACGCGGCCCGCCCCCC
>JACDGQ010000256.1 GCA_013821615.1 Planctomycetota bacterium | reverse complement strand
GTTCATCCGTTCTCCTGAGATGGGTTCCTGGGGCCTGGTAACCACAGCTTCCCAAATCCGGGACGGATGAACAACCTATTGAGACATCACAGCTAGGCCGTCGCACGGCTGCAGCAGGAACTCGGCATGCCCGGCCAGCGAATCGTGCAGCGCGCGAAATTTCGCGCTGGCCAGCGTGCCCCGCGTGGCGAACACGGCGACGCGGCGGGTGCGCGTGAGCGATGCCGCCGGCCGCAACGCCGGCTCCACGCCGACAACGGGCAGGGCATGCCCATGCGCTTCGCGCAGCAGCTGCACCGCCGCCGCGGTGGCCGTGTTGCAGGCGATCACCAGCGCCTTGATGCCGTGGCCGTCCACCAGCGCACGTGCGATGCCCGCCGAGCGCTGCGCGACGAAGGCGTCGTCGCGCTCGCCGTAGGGCGCATGCCCGGCGTCGGAGAAATAGACGAAGTCTTCGCCCGGCAGCTCGGCGCGCAGCGCCCTGAGGATGCTCAGGCCGCCGATGCCGCTGTCGAACACGCCGATGGGACTGCCGGGTTGCATGCGCAAACTCTAGCGCCGCCGCGGCTGCTGCCGCGTCAGACGGCGGCGACAGGAATGTTCTTGAATTCGCCGGTGGCGATGCGCTTGCTCCACTCGGCCGGGCCGGTGATGTGGGCACTGGTTCCTCCGGCGTCCACCGCCACCGTCACCGGCATGTCCACCACCTCGAACTCGTAGATGGCTTCCATGCCGAGGTCGGCGAAGCCGAGCACGCGCGCCTTCCTGATGGCCTTGGACACCAGGTAGGCCGCGCCGCCGACCGCCATCAGGTAGGCGCTCTTGTGCCTGCGGATCGCCTCGATGGCTTCCGGGCCGCGCTCGGCCTTGCCGACCATGGCGATCAAGCCGGTCCGGGCCAGCATCATGTCGGTGAACTTGTCCATGCGGGTGGAGGTCGTCGGGCCGGCCGGGCCGACCGCCTCGTCGCGCACCGGGTCCACCGGGCCCACGTAGTAGATGACGCGGTTGGTGAAGTCCACCGGCAGCGGTTCGCCCTTGGCCAGCATGTCCTGGATGCGCTGGTGCGCGGCGTCGCGCCCCGTCAGCATCTTGCCGTTGAGCAGAAGGGTCTCGCCCGGCTTCCAGCTCGCCACTTCTTCCTTCGTCAGAGTGTCCAGGCCGACGCGCCGGCTCTTCTGGGTATCGGGCGCCCACTCGACCTTGGGCCACAGGTCCAGGCTGGGCGCTTCCAGGAACACCGGGCCGGCGCCGTCCATCACGAAGTGCGCGTGGCGCGTGGCCGCGCAGTTGGGGATCATGCCCACCGGCTTGCTCGCCGCGTGCGTGGGGTACATCTTGATCTTCACGTCCAGCACGGTGGTGAGGCCGCCCAGGCCCTGCGCGCCGATGCCCAGCGCGTTGACTTTCTCGAACAGTTCCAGGCGCAGCTCTTCGGTCTGGGTAAGCTGCGCGCCCTTGGCCGACTTCGCCTGCAACGCGTACATGTCCAGGTCGTCCATCAGCGACTCCTTGGCCAGCAGCACCGCTTTCTCCGCCGTGCCGCCGATGCCGATGCCCAGCATGCCAGGCGGGCACCAGCCGGCGCCCATGGTGGGCACGGTCTTGAGCACCCAGTCCACCACGTTGTCGCTGGGATTGAGCATGGCCAGCTTGCTCTTGTTCTCGCTGCCGCCGCCCTTGGCCGCCACGGTCACGTCGAGCTTGTCGCCGGGCACGATCTGCACCGAGACCACGGCCGGCGTGTTGTCCCTGGTGTTCTTGCGCGCGAACTGCGGATCGGCCACCACCGAGGCGCGCAGCGTGTTGTCCGGATGGTTGTAGCCGCGGCGCACGCCCTCGTTGATGGCGTCTTCCAGACCGCCGGTGAAACCTTCCCAGCGCACGTCCATGCCGACCTTGAGGAACACGTTGACGATGCCCGTGTCCTGGCAGAGCGGCCGGTGGCCGAACGCGCTCATCTTGCTGTTGGTGAGGATCTGCGCGATGGCGTCCTTCGCCGCAGGGCTTTGCTCGCGCTCGTAGGCGCGCGCCAAGTGGGCAATGTAGTCGGCGGGGTGGTAGTAGCTGATGTACTGCAGCGCGGCGGCAATGGATTCGATCAGGTCGGCTGCTTGGATGGTGGTCGGCATGGCGTCGGCACGGTAATGGAGGGGCTTGGCGCCATTATCCCAAACGCTGTGAGTACGTTCGTTCATGCTTCGATGCATTGCAATTCGCGGCCAACCCATCAGTGGTTAACCCGCTGCGGTTCGGGCGCCGGGAAACGGTTTACCGCGACCCACATGAATAATAAATCTGGCCGGTATAAGACATTCACCGAATAAAGGCGTATCGTCAGTAGTACGTTGATGCACACTTTTCTTTCCAACAACCGGCAGGAGTTGATCGATCGCTGCAAGGCGAAGGTCGCCGCGCGGCCGAGGCGGGAGGCGACGGACGAACAGCTGAAAAACGGCGTGCCGCTGTTTCTGGACCAGCTCACGCGCACGCTCAAGGCCGAAGAGGCCGGCGAGGATGAGGAAAGCATCGACATTTCCGGTTCCCCCGGTGGGACCGTGGCTGACCGGCGGTCTCAGATGGGCGTCAGTGCCGCGGCCCATGGCATGGAACTGCTGAAGCGGGGCTACACCGTCGACCAGGTCGTGCACGACTATGGCGACCTCTGCCAGGCGATCACGGACCTTGCGGTCGAGCGCGATGCGCCGTTTTCGATCAACGAATTCCGCACCTTGAACCGCTGCCTCGACAACGCGATCGCCCGCGCGGTGACGGAGTTCAGCGCGTACCGGGATTCCCTGATCGACGTCCGGCGCGCGGCGGCGATCAACCTCAAACTGGGCTTCCTGGTGCACGAGCTGAGAAATGGGCTGGCCACCGCCACGCTCGCCATCCATGCGCTCGAGGTAGGCAACCTCTCGATCACGGGCGCGACCGGCGGGGTTCTCAAGCGAAGCCTGAAGTCCCTGGGAACGCTGATCACGCATGCGCTGGACGAAGTGCGCGCGACGCAGGGCGCGAGCGCGGCCGAACAGCACCCGTTGTGTTCGCTCGCCGAGTTCCTGGCCGAGGCAGGAAGCGCGGCGGCGCTCCAGGCGCAGGCGCAAGGCCACCTGCTGCACATCCAGCCGGTCGACGCGTCATTGGGAATTCGCGTGAACCGCGATGTGCTGCAAGGCGCATTGGCGAATCTGCTGCACAACGCGTTCAAGTACACGCGTCCCCAAACCATGGTGAGCCTGAGTGCCTATGCGCTCGACGACCGCATCCGGATCGACGTTGCCGACCATTGCGGCGGCTTGCCGCTGGGCGATACCGAGAAGATGTTCATGCCCTTCTTCCAGGCCGGCAAGGACAGGACGGGAGTGGGCCTGGGGCTGTCGATCGCGCGCAAGGCCGTCGAAGCCGATGGCGGAACCCTGAGCGCGCGGGACCTGCCGGGCGTCGGGTGCGTCTTCACGATCTCGCTGCCCCGGTTTGCCGTGCAACAGGGCATGGCGACGGACAGCTGACCCGGCAGAACTTCGACATCTCCGGCGAGCGCCAGCCGCGCCCGGCACGTGCCGCTTCCCGCGTTCAACTAGGGCAAGTCCCAGCCTGTTGTTTCGTGATGTTTTTCACGTAACCCATTGCATCCAAGGCCGTGCGCTGGCATCGTGCAGCGCACAACGAGGAGTTTCGCGTGTTTGAACGGCTCACGATCGGAAAGAAGCTGGGGTTGCTCCTCGGCATGCTGTTGCTGGCGGCAGGCCTGACCGGCGGATTCGCCGTCAACGCGATCCACGGCATGCAGGCCACCCAGGCGCAGGCGCTGCGCCTGTCGCATCAAATGCTGATGGCCGTGGAATCCGCGCGCGCGGCGGAAGTGGCGTTCAAGGTCCAGGTCCAGGAATTCAAGAACGTCCTGCTGCGCGGGCACGATCCCGCCGACCAGGAGCGCTACGTCGCCGCGTTCAACAAGGCGACCGAAGAGGTCGGCACCGAACTGAGCCGGGTCGAGGGCGCGATGAAGACGCTGGGCTTGGCGACTTCCGGCCTGGAGGAGATGCGCGCGCTGCACGCCCAGATCACGCGCGACTACAAGCTCGCGCTGTCGGCCTTCGAAACCGGCAAGCTGGAAAGCAGCCAGATCGTTGACCGGCAGGTCCGCGGCAAGGACCGGCCGATGGCCGAAAAGGTCGATGGGCTGGTCGGCTTCCTGGAGCGGTCCGCCGAGAACGAGGGCACGCGGTTGCAGGCGCAGGCGGCCGCGACGACGGCGCAGACGGTGACGGTGCTGCTGGTGCTGTTGCTGGTCAGCGGCGGCGCGGCCGCCGCCGTCGGCACCCTGATCATCCGCAGCCTGCTGCGCGACCTCGGTGGCGAGCCCGCGCTCGTGAAGGACGTGACCGCGCGCGTCGCGGCCGGCGACCTCACGGTGGACGTGCCGGTGCGCGAGGGCGACGAAGAAAGCATGCTGTCCGGCGTCAGGGCGATGGTGCAAAGCCTGCGCGGCCTGGTCGGCGAGGTCGCGACCGGCGCGCGCGGCGTGGCGGATGCCAGCCTGCAGATCGCGCAGGGCAACACCGACCTGTCGCGCCGCACCGAGGAGCAGGCCAGCACGCTGGAGGAAACGGCGGGTTCGATGGAGGAACTGACGTCCACCGTGACGCAGAACGCCGAGAGCGCGCGCCAGGCAAGCGACGTCGCCGCGAACGCCACGGCGCTGGCGCGCAAGGGCGGCCAGGTGGTCGGCGACGTGGTCAGCACGATGAACGGCATCACCGACGCCTCGCGCCGCATCGGCGACATCATCGGCGTGATCGACGGCATCGCATTCCAGACCAACATCCTGGCGCTCAACGCCGCGGTGGAGGCCGCGCGCGCGGGCGAGCAGGGCCGCGGGTTCGCGGTCGTGGCTGCCGAGGTGCGCAATCTGGCGCGGCGCAGCGCGACGGCCGCCAAGGAGATCAAGGCCCTGATCGGCGACTCGGTCCAGAAGGTTGATGCCGGCAGCAAGCTGGTCGGCGTGGCCGGAGACACGATGACCCAGCTCGTCGCTTCGGTCATGCAGGTCGGCAACCTGATCGCCGAGATCGCCGCGGCGAGCCGGGAGCAGAGCTCCGGCATCGAAATGGTGAACACGGCCGTGTCGCAGATGGACCAGGTGGTGCAGCAGAACGCCTCGCTGGTGGAAGAGGCGAGCGCGGCGACCGAGGCGATGAGCGCGCAGGCACGCACCCTGCTGGAGGTGGTTTCGCGCTTCAAGCTCGACGGCGACGGCCAGGGTAACTTCAGCACGATGGCGGCCGTCGCGCGCGTCATCGTGCCGCCGCAGCCGCCCTCCATCGCGGCGCAGCGCCGCCCGCACTTGCCG
>JACDGQ010000255.1 GCA_013821615.1 Planctomycetota bacterium | reverse complement strand
CTTCCGGACCTCCGGCAATTCTCCCCTCAGAACTCGACGACCGCCTTGATTACGCGCTCCGCCGGGTCCGTCCAGCGGGCGAACTCCGCGACCAGGTCGTCGGCCTTTGCGCGGTGGGTGATCCAGGGGTCGGTCTTGATGCGGCCGGCCTCGACCTGGGCGATGATGTGCGCGAAATCGGCGCCGGTGGCGTTGCGGCTGCCGAACAGGGTCAGCTCGCGGCGATGGAAATTGGGATCGTTGAAGGTCACGTCGCCCTGGAAGAGTCCGACGAAGACCAGCTTGCCGCCGTGGCAAGGGAACTGGAAGGCAGCCATCATCGAGGCGGGATTGCCGGTGGCGTCGATGACCACGGTCGGCAGCTCGCCGCCGAGGATGTTCTGCAGCGCCGCGACCGGATCATCAATGCCGGTCAGGGTGTGGGGGACCTGGAACTGTTGCCGGCAGAACGCCAGACGGTGCTCATCGCGGTCCATGACGATGACGGTGGCGCCGGCGGCGCTGGCGAACTGCACCACCGACAGCCCGATCGGGCCGGCGCCGATGACCAGCACGGTATCAGTCGCACCGACCTCGGCGCGCGCCACCGCGTGCGCACCGATGCCCAGAGTCTCGACCAGGGCGAGCTGGTCGAGGGTCAGCGTCGCCGACGGGTAGAGCTTGGCCGCGGGCACGGTGAAGCGCTCGCGCATGCCGCCGTCGATGTGCACGCCCAGCACCTTGAGGCTGACGCAGCAGTTGGGCTTCCCGCGCCGGCAGGCGATGCAAGTGCCGCACTCCAGATAAGGCTGGATCGCGCAGCGGTCCCCGACGCGCACATTGGTGACGCCGGCACCGATCGCCGCGACCTCAATGCCCAGTTCGTGGCCGACGATGCGCGGATAGGTGAAGAACGGTTGCTTGCCGCGGTAGGCGTGCAGATCGGTGCCGCACACTCCGACCGAACGCACGCGCACCACCACCTCGCCGGCGCCAGGTGCGGCGGGCTCGGCCGTCTCGGTGAGACGGAAGGTGCCGGGCTGATCGAGGATGATGGTCTTCATGGAGCTGGTCCTGAGTGGGGGTCCTGGTTGGCGGGCAGGCCGCTCGGCCAGGTGCGGCCGTGGACGGGCGCGAGGATGGCCAGGACCTCGGCGAGGAGTTGCGCATCGGGGGCCGTGCCGACGCAGGCCGCATTGCGCTCGACCTCGGCCGTGCTGGCGATGCCGACGAAGGTGGAGGCGATGCCGGGATGGGCGAGGGCGAACTGCACCGCGAGCCGGCCGAGATCGGCGCCGCGTTCCTGGCAGTGCCGCAAGACGCGTTGGCAAGCCGCTTTCAGCTCCGGGTCGGCGGGATGCCAGGCCGGCCCGCCGCCGGCGTTCAACAGCCCCATGGCGAGCGGTGCAGCACTGAGCACGCCGACGCCCTGCGCCTGCAACGTCGGCAACTGCGCGGCCAGCGCGGTGTCGTGCAGGCCATAGCGACAGTACGAAAGAACGCTGTCGATCGTGGTGCGCTCGACCACCGCGCGCAGCGCGGCCAGCGGCAAACCAGTGACGCCGATGAACCGCACCTTGCCCTGGTCGCGCAGCCGGCGCAGGGCCGGCAGGGTCTCATCGACGATCTGCGTGGTGCTGGCGAACTCGAGATCGTGGCACTGGATGAGGTCGAGGTGCCCGCAGCGCAGCCGCCCCAGGCTGGCCTCGACGCTGGCGGTGACGCGCGCGGCCGAGAAATCGAACTCGTCCTGGCCGTAGCGACCGACCTTGGTGGCGATCAGGTAGCGCTCGCGCGGCACCCCGACCAGGCACTGGCCGAGCACGCGCTCCGAGGCGGTCAGTCCATAGAAGGGCGAGGTGTCGAAGAGATTCACGCCCAGGTCGATGGCCGTGCGCACGGCGCGCTCGGCCTCGCCGTCACCGACCGGGCCAAAGACCCCCCCGAGCGGCGAGGCGCCGAAGCCGAGGACGGAGACGTTCAGGCCCGTGCGGCCCAGGGAGCGGTAGAGCATGCGGATCCGGGATGGTCCGGCGGCGCCGGGGGGATGCACGCATTCGATGATGTTAATATTATTTTCAAGGGGTATCCGTGTAACTACACAATGGCTCCGAAATCAGCATGGATTCACCGTAGAAGGCGGAGGGGCAGCCACGCAGCCGCAGAGGACGCCCTTCTCAGCATGGGGCCTGATCGTCATGACGTGCCGGCTTGCGAAGGCTCGCCTCTGCGGCCTCCCTGCCTCGAGCGCTGCGTCTCTGCGCTAAGTCCTCTGCATCGATTTACGGTAGCGGCAGTTGCGCCAAGCGCTTGACTGGCGGTATCCATACCGGTCACCGCGCGCCGCGCTCATACCGCCCCAGCCCAAGGAAGGGACCATGACCACCCCCGATCTCCAGGTCGCCACCGATCCCGGCTCCGGGCAGGTGGCGTCGGTGCGCCTCTACGGGACCGAGCTGCTCGACCAGGTCGAGCCGTGCCGCTCCGAGTTGTGGGTGAATGGCCTGCCCCTGAAGCTGCGCCCGCACACCGATCCCAACCGCCCAGGCATCGAACCGCCGGTCACCCATCTCAAGGGCGAACGCTTCGTCGACCAGTTCTGCGGCTGGGGCCTGGTCCTGGCGCGCGTCATGGGCGGGCGCGCCAAGACCCCGTTCAACTGCTTCGGCATCCAGACCCTGGTGCGGCGCGAGTTCGCCGACCAGACCTGCCCGGTGCCCGGCCCGGGCGGGCCGGTGGTCGAGGCGCCGCTGTGGGCCGACCAGCTCGGCATCATGAACTGGAACTGGAAATTCTGGGGCGAGGACACGCGCATGGTGTTCGCGTCGTCGCATTCCAGCGGCCCCAGCGACGAGGCCGGCCACGTCGGCTACGAGCACGACACGCCCGAGGTCTGCAAGCGCTTCCTGCAGAACGTCTGGCGGCGCATCTACCCCGGCTGCATGGTCATCCATGGCGGGCTGTACTACAACGCGAAGACCGGGCATTGGCTGGCCATCACCTGCCGTCAGGCCCAGGTCGGCTACATCCTCGGTCTCGAACACGCGGGTCGCGGCGTCGGCTACGACTTCACCCTGCATGGCCACATCGGTCTCGGCGAGTCCATCCAGCTGCCCGAGGTGAAGCTGTATTACGGCCGCGATCGCGCTGAGATGATGCGCTGGCTGGGCGCGTACGTGACCCACTACTACCAGGAGCCACCGGCATGGGTGGCGAAGGTCGCATGGAAGTTGGGCGTGGCCTGGAACAACCAGCCGACCTGGCGCGAGCAGGGCGCCGCCTGGATCGCCGAGGTCGAGCGCGGCGAGTGCAGCGGCTTCGCGTATTCGCTGGTCACCAACCGCCCGGTGCACAGCGGCACCGCGCCGCTCGGCTACGAGCCCGACCCCAACCACGGCCCGATCGAGGAGTTCAAGGCCATGGGCCGCAGCCTGGCGGCGCGCGGCATCCCGTGGCTGGTGTGGATGTCGCACGCCGGACTGCTCTACCGCGGCGGTGCCGACATCGATGACGACTGGTTCATCCGCGGCTGCGACGGGCGGGTGTGCGCATCGTGGGGCTCGCTCGACCAGGGCGGGCTGACGCACATCAACCCGGGCCACCCGGGCTACCTCGCCTACACCAAGAAGTGGATCCGTTTCTACATCCACGAGTGCGGCGCCAAAGGCATCTTCTTCGACTGCCTGAGCTGGGCCTTCCCGCCGGATTTCCGCCCGCGCAGCTTCATGCGCTGGCCCGGCGACACCAACCTGATGGCGCTGCGCTTCATGCGCGAGGTGCACGCGTACATCAAGGAATGCGATCCCGAGGCGATCATGCTCGGCGAAGGCAGCACGCTCGAGGCGCCGATCGATATCTTCTCGGTGAACACCAATCCGGTGCGCTCGGCGGATGGCATGGGCCCGCGCGACTTCCTGCTGAACCTCAATCAGCACTCGCCCAAGCGCCTGGTCATCGACCAGGGCCCATTCGCCAACCCGGCGAGCGGCTTCATCCGCGTCACCGGCCGGCCCGAGCTGCGCGACTTCGACCGCGCGCTCACGCGCCTGGCCCGCGAGCGCGGCGGCCGCGACGCCTTCATCCACCTGGTCGGCGATCTGTCGGTGATCGACGACCTGCTCATCGTGTCGTGCCCGGAGCACGGCAACGACACGCCGGTGCGGCTGCCGGCGCCGTATGATGTGACCGCACGGCTGGTCGACACGCTCGGCGGTGGGACCGTAGAGCGCGCGACGGACAGCGGCTTCGGGCGCATGAAACCGGGGATCTACCGGATGGAGCGGTGAAGAGCGAGGTGATGAGTTGACCAGGACGCTGGCCCTGCTGGAGAAGTTGGCGGCCGCACAACCATCCGGCAGCCCCGAGGTCGCCATGATCGCATCCGCCGCCAAGGCCCTCATCCTCGTCCACGACGCCGAGGTCGCGGAAAAATACGCCCAGTTCCTGCGGGACTTTCATAGGGATCTGACGCCGGACGAACTGGCGGAGGTGCAGCGCAGGCTCGCGCCCTAGCACATGTACAGTCCATAGCGGCTGGACGCATCTGTACCTGACTTCCGCCGCCCCTCCCCTCTCCAGCCTACCGAGAAGCCCCCATGAACCAGATCACTTCACTGCTCCCCCTGCTCGCCGTCGCCCTGTTGGCCTTCCCTGGCCCCGTCACGGCGGCCGATGGGCCGCTGATGACCAAGCATCCCGATTCGTCCGCGTGGCCCGCGCTGTTCGCCCCGGACCTGTCCGATGCCGATTTCCCCGCAGGCGTATGGACCATGGAGAAGGGCGAACTGACAGCCTCGCAGGACCAGGTCATCTGGACCAAGCAGGATCATGAGAACTTCATCGTCGACCTCGAGTTCAAGGACTCGGTCGGCACCAACAGCGGCGTCCTGATCTACTGCACCGACATCCGCAACTGGATCCCCAACACGGTCGAGATCCAGCTCCTCGACGATTACGCGGACAAGTGGAAGGACGTCGCACCGACCTGGAAGTGCGGCGGCATCTTCGGCCGCCTCGCCCCGGCCAAGCAGGTGGTCAAGAAGGCGGGCGAATGGAACCGCGTGACCGTCGCCTGCAAGGGCCCGCACCTGACCGTGGTGCTCAACGACACCGTGACCGTCGACGCCGACATGAAACGCTGGACCTCGGCCAGCAAGAATCCCGACGGTAGCGACACCCCGCCGTTCCTCGCGAGCGCGATGTCCGCCATGGCGACGAAGGGCAGGATCGGGCTGCAGGGCAAGCACGGCGACGCGCCGGTGTTCTTCAGGAACTACCGGATATCTGAACTGAAGTGACGCTTCTGCCGCAGAGCAGCGGATGCCTCCCCCGGGATCGCCGAGTTGCACTCGGCTGGTGCGTGCTTCCAGCTGAGTGC